>CAUCWU010000143.1 GCA_958446555.1 uncultured Lachnospiraceae bacterium
TCGGAACAAGACCGCCGACAGTCGATGAGTTCAAGCAGTATGAGGCGCGCCATAAGAGACGTCTTAGTATGAAGCCAGGGTTAACAGGTCTTTGGCAGGTCAGCGGACGAAGCAATATCGAAGATTTCGAGGAGGTTGTTCGACTGGATTGTGAATATATCGATAACTGGAGCATTCAGCTAGATATTCAAATCATCTTAAAAACAGTTGTTGTAATTTTTAAGAAGGTGGGATCGAAGTAAAATGATACGGAGGGGAATGCTCCAAAGATTATTTTGCAATGAAGTAACTCGCATTTACTAATATAAAACGAAAAAGAACCGGTTCGTGGGAGCCGGTTCTTTTTGCGTGAAAAAAGTGTGTGTAAAAATGTGAAAAACTAACCAACCATGTCTTGTGAAGCAGTGCTGGTGTAGTACACAAAAAGTACCTCTTTTACACACAAAAGTCAATAATGTATGAACGAAAAGCAGAATTTATGAACGAGAAGCAAGTTTTGAGAAACAATAGTCGCGCCAAGTCTGTTCAATTCGCTTGGCATTTCGCATCGTAACCGGGACTGTTTTCTTAGTTGAGAGAAGGCAGCTGTCAGAAGAAAAGCTTTCAATTTCATCCATATTGCATAGGACACCGCGGCTAACAAGAAGAAAATGATCGCAGTCGGACAACTGCTTTGAGAAAGTGCCAAAGGTTGCACACGGATGATAAACTTCTCCATCGCGCGTGTCAATCCAAGTATAATGGGAATCGGCAACAATAGAAACAATTTGTGAAGCTGGAATGTGAACTTCCACTGCATTGATAGAAAATGAAACAATTGTTTCTGGTTTTGGAAGATGAACAAGTGCATCGTCTAAGCAGGTCACAATCGCATCTCTCTGGTATGGCTTTAAAATGTAGTGAAAAGCGTGTACACTGAATGCATCTGGCATAAAATCGGCAGAAGCCGTCAAAAAAATTAGAAGAACTTGGCTGTCTAGTTTTCGCATCTTTTTAGCTGTCTCGACACCAGTCATGCCATTCATGAAAATGTCCATAAAAACAATATCATATTTATTTGGTGAGAATGTCGCTAAGAAAGCATTTCCACTCTCAAAGCAGTCCGCTTCAAATAAAATTTGCTTTTCAGATCCATAGTCAGTAAGCAAAGATAAAAGGATTCCGCGTTCAATTTCAGAATCATCCACTAGTGCAATACGCATAAAAATCTACACCTTTCTGTAACTTGTATCGTTCTTACCACGGCGAATTAGTATTGTTTTTTGATTGCTTATTTTTAGATCAACTCATTTCCGTGCTTTTCATATCGTTTACTATAATAGAAACGACTTAATTTTTCAAGTGAAAACCGGAAAGAAAATAAGAGAAAAACAAAAAGGAAAACGAAGAGAATGTGACAAAAATAACCCAAAAAGGACCCCCTGCATTGCATGCGTGGAGTCCTCTTATAAGCTATGTACACGAAAACGGTACAGTTACTGTTAATTGTTAATTACTGTGGCTGCTTTCCGATGTAAGCTAAGATACCACCATCAACGTAAAGAACGTGTCCGTTTACGAAGTTGGAAGCGTCAGATGCTAAGAATACTGCCGGGCCAGCTAAATCCTCTGGGTTTCCCCAACGAGCTGCTGGAGTCTTAGCGATGATGAACTGGTCAAACGGATGACGGGAACCATCAGGCTGGATCTCACGAAGAGGAGCAGTCTGCGGAGTAGCGATGTAACCAGGTCCGATACCGTTACACTGAATGTTGTACTCACCATACTCAGAGCAGATGTTTCTGGTTAACATCTTTAAGCCACCCTTAGCTGCTGCATAAGCAGATACGGTCTCACGTCCAAGCTCAGACATCATAGAACAGATGTTGATGATCTTTCCATGACCCTTCTTGATCATGCTCGGGATAACAGCCTTAGCTACGATAAACGGAGCATTCAAGTCAACGTCGATAACCTGTCTGAACTGAGCAGCAGTCATCTCGCACATTGGGATTCTCTTGATGATACCAGCATTGTTTACAAGAATGTCGATAACACCAACCTCAGCCTCGATCTTAGCAACAAGCTCGTTTACAGCATCCTCGTTGGTAACGTCACAAACATAACCGTGAGCCTTGATACCAGCCTCCTCGTAAGCTGCAAGACCCTTGTCAACCAGCTCCTGCTTGATATCATTGAATACGATTGTAGCACCAGCTGCTGCCATACCCTTAGCAATTGCCATACCGATACCGTAGGAAGCGCCAGTAATTAACGCAATCTTACCTTCCAAAGAAAATGAAGACATATCCATGGTAAAAAACCTCCTTAAAATTTATGGCATAACATACAAAAATATGCTTGCCTAGTTGTGTATAGTATACCATATTTCAATAGTTCAGTCAACTAAGATACCAGTCGATTCTGTGCAATTTTGGTTATCGTTTCTGTATTTTGCAAGGTTTAGATCAATCTTGTGCCACACAAAGAGATACTATTCCATGAAATGTAAGATAATTTTAATTGGAATAGCTTTGCAAAATGGAACGTAGTATGGTAGTATGATACCAGGGTCGAAAAGTCCCAAGCTGACCATGCTTGCATGGGGAAACAATAGATGGAGGGAAGCTGCATGAAAAAAAGAATGATGCTGTTTGTAGCAGGAGCAGTTACTTTTGCTGGCACAGCGCAGAATGTTTTTGCAGAAGAGGAAACCGGTGGAATCAAAAAGATTGTAGAAATGATTACAGAGGCACAGGAAATTAGACAGGGAACTGTGATGGTGTCATTATCAATGGCTCTTGGTGATACAGAACTTTCAGCCGGGACAACTGTGAGCATGATGCCAGACAGCTCATCTGTGGACATGCTGTATCTGAGCGCACCAAATGATGATGGAACTTTCTTTGATTTAGTATCAGAGGATGTGCTTCGCGTATTTGGCACAAAAGCATATTTGAATACGAGCTTTATCGAGGATGTTATGTCTGCCTTAGAAGATGAAGAACGTTTAAACGAGGAAGATAATGGGGCTGCGATTCAGGCTGTGGATTCTCTTAGTGAAGATTGGATTGGGCTAGAAGGTGTAGAGATAGAAGAGGAAGAGCCATACAGTGGCTGGATGCAGTTATTATCTGGTTTTGCAGCTGCCCATGATGCAGGTTCCTACACGATCAATCTTGGAAATGATCAAATTCGTGAGATTCTAGTGCGTCTTGATGAACAGGAGGAGAGTGGAACACAAGAGCTGTCGGTACCGTTTGATCTTAGCGAATTGTTGACACCGTATTTGAATGCAATTATAGAGGGACAAAGTGAGGCAGAGTCAGAGGCACATTCATCTGAAGCGTCAGAAGAGATGGAAGAATCTGATGCTTACGAGTCAGAAATAGATAGTGAAGATCTGTTCAATCAAGTGAATGATGCATTGTCAGAATATGCAGTTGATAAAACAAAGCCACTTGCAGAACAGTTCGATGAAGTGGTAGCAAAAGGGCTGGTAGTAGATGCCTCAATCTGTGTGGGAAAGGATGGAGCAGCCGGAACCTACGCATTTGAATTGACAATAGAAGCCGATATCCCAAAAGAACTTCAAGAAGAGTGGGGAATTGAAAATCTTGCACTAATTGTAGGTGAGAGCGAGGGCTTTACGTCAGAGCCAGACGAGGAAGAAACGAAAAATGCAATGGTGAGTTTTGTCGTGAGTGTAGAGCCATCTGAAGAACCGATAGAGATCGAAGAGCCAGAAGAAAATGTACTTTGGTTGACAGATCTGTTAAGAGAGTGGGCAGCGCAAGGACTGTTCTAAGAATATAACTGTTATTTGTAGTAAAAAATCCCTCTCGGTAGGTATTCACCGAGAGGGATTTTAAACTTTATTGAACCTTACAGGGTCACTCCATTTGCCTCAAGCAGCTTTCTGGCAGATTCAACAGAATCAACACCAGTCGGATTCTTAACCGGAGCAAATGCTTTTTCACGCTCAACTTCGAACGGGCAGCAGCTGTCCATCATATGGATCATATCAAGAATCAAGGACTCAAACTTATAGCCGTTTGGCTCAGTTGGCTTAATCAGATTGCCATCTGCATCAATGTGCGGAATCTTCTTTTCTACAATGTGTAAAGGAAGACGCTTGCTTCTGATCTCATCAAGACGATCTAAGCGGAACATATAATTTAAGATAACACCGAAGTTGTACAGAAGATTTCCATTCTCATCCTTTAAATGAATCATATCGTCAGTCATCTCATAGTATTCCACGATGGAAGGCTTACCGTCCTCGGTACATAAAACACCAACACGCTCGTTTGGATCAGCCTTTCTGACAACCATACCACCACAGTCACAACCTGAGTCAATCACTGCACCGACAAATGCAGGGTCGTTGATCTGCTGAAGAACATTGTCAACTGCAAATGCGGTCAGCCACTCAACACCGGCTTCCTTCATCTGCTTGTCATAGCCATAGCGGCAAAGAGAAGAGTACCAGCCACCGTTTCCATTTGGGGAGAGGGAGAGACGATCTGGTGCCTCCATCAAAAGCTTTCCATCATAATCGACGCTTGGTGCCATCTCCTGCTTAAAGAAGTGGATGTACTCAGCATTGTAGCCAAAGTAATTTTTCTCCTTTAAAAAAGCGGTTGTATCATCGTAGTTTTTGTCACTGGTCATAATGTAAAATGGAACCCATGCGCCAGCTTTTTTTACAACCTTCATCAGATTGTTGATCAGACATTCGAAGATGTAGAGTTCTCTTGTCACACCGATATTGTACATGCCCTTTGGCTTATCAAAGCCAAGACGAGTTCCCTGTCCACCAGCCAGTAAAACAGCTGCAACTTTTCCCTTACGGATCGCCTGTAAACCAACTTCCTCAAGATGCGCGCGGTTTGCATTGATCTCGGAAAGCTCCATTGCAGACAACGGTGCGAAGGTGCCGCGTGCGTTAACGGTTTCATGGGTTTCTAATACGTCGAGAAGTGACCAATCGATGGATTCGATCTGAGAGAGTAAATCTTTTTGCTGATCCTCGCTCAGAATGTCATAAAAAGAAAGTAATTGCATTTGATTTTTTTCGGTTAATAGAGTAATTGCTTCTTGCTTTGTCATGATGATGAACCTTTCTTTGCTGAATTTAGATATTGGGGCGTATCGAAGTGCCGGCACCCTGCGGCGTGGGAAGGATTGATATTAATCCTGTTGTTTGTAATCCTACGATAGCACAGAGTTTGAGAAAAGTAAAGGTAAATATTGTTTACAAAACGTAAGAAAATTGAAATAGGATTTTTCGTATAAATATGGTATGATAATGAAAACGATCCTAATTTATGCGTTTTATACTGCAAGAAAATTTGAAAAGGTATTGCAAAAATAGGGCAGAGTTATGTATAATAAGACTCGGACGCATGAATAGAAAAAGAAAGGAAAAATGCGGATGTTTTACTACAAAAACAAAAATGATAAGAAAAGACGTATCTTTGCAGGTGCAGTTGCAGTAATCATTGTAGTAGCGATGGTTGCTTCTATGATTGTCTCGGCATTTGCAGACGAGGCAACGTCGACTCAGTCAAAGTCATACAGTTTGTCAGTAAACAAGAAGGCAACTGGTGTATTTGGACGAGGCGTCAGCTATGAAGGCATCAGCCTTGAAGGAAAGACCTACGATGAGGCAGCGGCAGAGATCAATGATTATGTCAATGCCCGCCTGACAAGATATATGCAGTGGGATGTATTGGGATACAAATATGATTATGATGGAACCTCTTTTTCCACCACTTGGACCAATCCAGATGTGATGGATCAGTTACAGGGACTGACGCTAGGGGGAAATCTAGTGGAGCAATACAAAAAGCAAAAGGATCTTGATCAGAATCCAGTTGATTTGGATCTGCAGTTTTCTGTAGATGAAGATGCAATCCGTAGTACAGTAGCAAACTATACAGCTTACTATTATCAGGAGCCAAAGAATGCAACTGTAACCCGCGAAAATGGACAGTTTGTTGTGACAGAGGGAGTCACTGGCATTGCCTTTGATACCGATGCAATCACAAATGAGCTGATTGCAAAGATTGAGGATTTCTCAAATGCAGATTCAATCGCGTACAGTTTCCCATTTACAGAGACTGCACCAACCTATACCAGTGCTAGCTTTAACTTTTCACCAACTCCTATGGGAAGCTACACAACTCACAGATTGGGTGATGCAGCAAGAACACAGAATATTCGAGTATCTGCTGAAAATATGAATGGAACGATTGTTTATCCAGGAGAAACCGCATCAGCTCTAACAATGTATCATGATGTAACATTAGAGAACAACTATGTGGTAGGACAGGGTTACGAGAATGGAAAAGTGGTAGACAGTGTCGGTGGCGGTATCTGCCAGACAACAACCACACTGTACAATGCTGTAATTTTGGCCGAGTTGACAGTTGGAACGAGAAGATCACATTCAATGATTATTAGCTATGTTCCACCAGCACTAGATGCGACAGTTGATTATCCATCCAGAAGTGATTTCACTTTTGTAAACTCAACCAATTATCCAATTTACATTGAATCCTATATCAGTACAAGCGATGACAGTGTTACGGTAAATATCTGGGGAGTTGATGAGCGCCCAGCC
>CAUCWU010000144.1 GCA_958446555.1 uncultured Lachnospiraceae bacterium
CATCAAGATGAATAATTGTTATATTCTTATGCGGTCTTGATGAAATAACCTTCAATCGAAGGAGATTTGATCTTTTTTAAACTATTACTTGAAAATGCGCCATTTTTCTCTTTGAAGCTGACTTATGATAAGGTGAATGAACATAGACTGGTAGATGCCGAATTGAACGGAAAAAAACTAGAGCTTTTTGATATTTTGGATGAAAATGGAGAGCCAACTGGTCTTACAAGAGAGCGCTCTCTATGCCATTTACTTGGCACACCTCATCGAACTGGGCATGTGTGGATTGTACAATCCACTGGCGAAAAACGCGATACCGAGACTGCAAAAAATAGCGAAAGTACGGCTAGACATTGTCAAGTATTGCTGCAAAAGAGAAGCCACAATAAGGATTCTTTTCCGGATTGCTATGATATCTCCTCGGCCGGTCACGTTCCTGCTGGAAGCAGTGTCCTCGACTCGGCAATTCGTGAGCTTTCTGAGGAACTTGGAATCTGTGCCTCGCCAGATGATCTGATTCCAATTGGAACCCATGAGGGAAACAGCCACAGTATCTTCTACGGCAAACCGTTTCACAATCATGAGTTTAGCACACTTTACCTCTACAAAAAAACAGTACAGATTGAAAATCTTACCCTTCAAGAGGAAGAAATTCAATCTGTACAGTGGTTTGATTTGGATCAATTGATTGAGGATGTCAAAAATGATGCCCCAGGGTATTGTCTGTATTATGATGAATTGATGCAATTACAGGATGCCTTATGAGCCCCGATGACTCAGTGCTGAATCTTTCCGTCCTCTTCCTTATGATCATGTAGATTCGATGAACGATATTTCAAAATTGCTTTCATCAACTCATTATCATAATTGCATTCGACACGTGTATTCTTGGATGTAACCAGCGTGTACAGCTTATCTGGTGTGCATGCTGGCCAATTTGGAATCGTCTTGTGGTTTGGATTGCCATTTCTTGCAAATCCCATTACGCTGTCAAAAATCTCTGTCTCAATTCGCTCGGTAACGTCTTCTTCCTGCGTATACGGAGTAAAGCAAGTATTGGCAAACACATACGGGATATCGGCACAATGCCACGGAACCCAACCTCCATCAAGTGGAAGATCAAGATCAAATAAGTAAGAGTAGGTCTCTTTACTAGCCTTGCTGCGCTCTCTTACATAGGAAAGAATTGGTGCACGCACAATGCAGTCAAGCACAGTCAAATCGACTGGATTGTGTGTCGGGTATGCCTTTTCAAACAGTGGAAGAAGCTCTTTTGCGGCTTCCTCTCCAAATACCTGTGCCACTGCCTGCTCGCCCTCTTCTTTTGTCATGTTATTTCGATCAAATGGCATCGGTGAGAACGTAAAAAATTCGCCGAAGACACTTCCAACCATCAGCGCTACATCGCTGCTCTCTTTTCGAAAACCGACATCTAACGGATCACCCACATAAAATTCATTTGGAATTGGACAGCCACCGCTGTATTTTCCCTGAGCCTGGAATACCGGGCGAACCTTTAAATAAGCGGCTGCAAGTGATGCATATGGCACCTTTTCAAGCTCTTTTACACTCTTTACCCCAAGCTCTTCCATCACGGCCTCAGCGATTTCTTTTCCGCTCTGGCCTCTTTTTGGCATCAGATCACCAATGACACCACTCATATTGATGCCCTTATGGAATAATCCGTCTGCTGCTGGCATCTGAAGAAGAGTGGTCACCTTTGCACCACCGCCTGACTGGCCAAATACGGTGACATTCTTCGGATCTCCACCAAATTTTTCGATGTTTTCCTGAATCCATTTTAATGCTGCAATGATATCGTCCATTCCAAGATTGCCAGAGTTGGCATATTCATCACCAAATGCAGACAGATCAAAATAGCCAAGCACATTTAAGCGTTGATTCAAGGAGATAACCACTGCATCTCCTCTTCTACTCATATTTTCACCCTCGTATGCGATGTGCTCAATCGAAGAACCAGCCTCAAATCCACCGCCGTGGAACCATACCAAAACTGGGCGCTTTTTGCCATCGCAAGCTGGTGTCCAGATATTTAAATTCAAACAATCCTCGTCCATAATCCAGTAGCGATGCGGCACAAAGATTTCGCCATTTGGCTTTGGCATTTCTAGAAGCGGACACACATAGCCAAAGCTTGTCGCATCCAGCTCACCATCCCACTTTTCAAGTGGCTCTGGCTCATGGAAACGCTCCGCTTTCGCATACGGAATGCCCTTAAATACAGACACGCCATTGTACTCATATCCGCGCACCTTTCCCAGTTTGGTATCGACAACGACACTTCCCTTTTGATACAAAAATTGTTTTTCCATGTTGACGTTCCTCCCAAAAAAATTAATTTGTTTTTCCTATATTCACTCTACAATCGTAATCTGGCAAGATTCCATTGCACGAAGCGCATTGTTATGACTTTCTACTGTTACACCAGCACAGCATGACGCATCAACCTCAATTGGAACCTCCGGCAGGAATGCCTTAACAAGCATTGCATTAGAAATCACGCAGATATCCGTGCAAAGTCCGACAAAGGTGATCTTTTCAATTCCCATCTGCTCATTTAAAGCGACGAGTCTCTTTCCAAGCTCCACACTTCCAAAGGTCGGCTTGTCAATCGGATTGCCGTCAATTAACTCTGCAATCTCCTCATTTAATTCCCAGCCTCTCGTATCGCGGATGCAGTGCTGCACCGGAAGGCGATTTCCCTCCTGCGTATCCAGATAATTTTCCTCATGTGTATCTCTCGTCGCAAGCACAAGTCCCTTAAAGTCTTTGATTTTTGCTGCTACCTTCGGAACAATGGCAACTGCCTCCTTCGTGCCAAGCGCCCCGTCAATAAAATCATTTTGCATATCTACCACTACAAGAACTTCCATAGAATCTCCCTTCAACTTTCGTATTTTTACTCACATTTAATAACTTTATCATATTCCGTTTTCGCACAAAAAACAAGACGCTAATTGGAATTTTCCAATTAACGCCTTGTGTTCTTAATATCTTATATTTTATTTCATAATCATCTCTCCATCTTTTGGCAATGCTTTCGCAAGCTTTGATGGGGCCTCCTGATACCAGTAGGCAACTGATGTGTAATCATCATATCGTGGTCCGGTCCAGCCTAAGTTATCGATTGTCATTTTGAAATTTCTAGAAAAATATACTGGATCTTTCTCATGGAAACGATACAGCAAAAAGCGCTGTTGTCCATTGTAAAATTCTCGATTATCTCCTAAAATTGCATACAGTCCCGTATACAAACCACTGAAGATCTGGTAGTGATTTAAAATAATGTCATTTCCAAACCCATAGGAACCACAAAAATAATCTTCTGTTCCTGTGTAATTCATTGTCGGATATTGATCATCATCAATGTACATCTTCGCTTCACCTTCCACCCAACAGGTATTGTTTCCATTCATACCAGTGGCCAGAGTCACACCGGCAAAACATCCTCTGCCTTCGATTCCGTCAATAATCGTATAAGCATGTCCTTTTTGCACAGGATGCTCTTGTCGATATGCAGCATGAAAATATCCACAGTCATTTGGAATTTCTCCATGCCAACCAGAGATCATATAGTATAATGTTTCTTCCTTTTGTCCACGATTTTCCATTGTGATACGGCAGTGCTTATGAAATGGCATCTCCCAGTAACTATTTAAACCACGCCCCGGTGCTACAAGCAGCTTTGCTGAATTTAAGACAATATAATTACCGTCTCGATCTTTGAAATTCTCATCATAAGCACAGCCAAAAAATGCCGAGATCGGTGCCTCAACCGACGGAAACTCTTCATTTTCCCAGTAGATACGCATCACAAAGCTATGACCCACGTAACCCGTAAACCAGATATGTGTGATCATACCTGGACCATCTGTATCGCACAGAACAACCGTTTCTCCCGGTGCGATCTGAATACACGGTCTTAATTTTTCGCAGTCTTTTCCTTTTGTTCCACCACTTTTTTGTCCAGTCGGATTTTCAGCTGAAAATCCAAAACTTTCTTTTGTTTGCATTCTGTACAATTCCATCGCGCTCCTCCTATCTCGTCTCAATTCTTTGTCTCAATAAATTTTCTTAACAAATATGGCTGGAAAACTCCCGCCATATGCTTAATCCATTATTCTATGATTTTATGCGTTCTCAATCACTGCCTTAATCTCTTCAATCTCTGGCATTACGCGAAGTGCACCCTTTCTGGTTGTGATACGGGCTGCTGCTGCGTTTGCAAAGGTTAACATCTCGATCAGATTGTCTTTTGTCAGATTTTCAAGTCCATGCTCACAGATATAGTGAAGTACACAGCCACAGAAGGTATCTCCTGCGCCAGTTGTCTCGATGGTGTCCTTCTGCAAAAATGGCTTCACCTCTACGATCTGATCTTCATAGTACGCACGACTTCCTTCCTTGCCCATGGATACCAAAATGAGCGGAATGGAGTAGCGGTCACGAATCCACTTTACGCCGTCGGTGTAATCGTCCTCTCCGGTCAGCCACTGGATCTCGTTGTCAGAGATTTTTAAGATATTGCAATGAGCAAGACCATATAAAACCTGCTCTTTTGCATCGTCAAGTGACTTCCACAGAGGTGGACGAAGATTCGGATCAAATGAAATTAATGCACCAGATGCCTCTGCAATGCTGATTGCCTTCTTGGTTGCTGCACGAACACCGTCATGTGTCATTGACAACGTTCCAAAATGGAAAATCTTTGAATTCTGAATGAGTTCTTCTGGAATCTCCTCCTCGTTTAACATCATATCTGCACCCGGATTGCGATAGAAGGAGAAATCGCGGTCTCCATCTGGATAGGTGTGTACCATTGCCAGTGTCGTATGTACCTCTGGATCGGTAAACAGACAAGAGGAGTCAATTCCAACCTCTGTGATTGCCTCCCTCAACTGCTTTCCAAAAAAGTCATCTCCTACTTTTCCAATAAATGCGGTCTTATGACCAAGCTTGGTCAACATTGCAAGTACATTGCACGGTGCACCGCCCGGATTCGCCTCAAACAGCGGATTTCCCTGTCCACTTGTTCCGTTTTCCGTAAAATCAATCAATAATTCGCCTAATGCTGTTACATCAAATTTCTTTTCGCTCATCTTGCAACAATACCTTTCTTTCGATTCAATCTATCATTTCTTAATATTGTCTTATACCCACGAATTGCTTACTGAATATCGTATTTTGTCACATCCATCACAACCGCTCCGTCTGCTACAAAGGAAATCTGATCGGCATCTTGCTCAGTTGTGAAGGTGACACTCATCACTTGCTCTCCACCGTTTACAAACACTTCTGCACTGAAGCGATCAACCAAGATTCGAAGCTCAATCTGTCCTTCGTTCTCTCTTACCTTGCAGGAACGCTCATTGATAAATGCGTTTCTCGAATTCGAATATTTTCTGTCAATCGTAAGCTCTGACTCATACGGGCGATAGCGAAGTGCTGTATAATGCTTGTCGTTTTGCGCGAAACGAATCTCAAACATGCGATACAGATTAGCATCGCTCTCAGGAGAAAGCGTCAGCTCAATATCCACAACGCGGCCCTTGATTCCCTCGAAGGTCTGCTCGCCTGATACACATACATCCTTATAGGAAACCTCATTTTTACGGCAAACATCCAGCTCTCTTATCGGGCGCTGGATCAGTCTTCCATCGCGGATTGAAAGCTCTCTCGGTGTTGCCATCTGTGCAAACCACGGCTCTTTCTCTGAGTGCTGGGTGACAAATGCCCAATTTTGCATCCAACCGATCATGACTCTTCTGCCATCTGGTGTTAAAACTGACTGCGGTGCATAGAAATCAATTCCGTAGTCAACTGTATGCGCCTGCTCACAGGTAAAACTTCCTGTTTTTTCATCAAAGTTTCCCATCTGACAAACAACGCCGTGGCCGTTCGGGTACTCAAGACCCTCTGCCTCCATCTCCATCGGGCTTACGATTAACACATGCTTTCCATCAAGCGTAAAGAAATCTGGGCACTCCCACATTTTTCCGAAACGGCCATTATTTTTTGCCAGAACGCTCTTGAAATTCCAAGAAAATCCATCCTTACTCTCAAATAAAACAGCGCTTCCATCACCGTCTTTGTCACAGTAAACCATAACACAGCGATAGCTTCCATCTTCCACCTGCCATGCCTTTGGATCACGAAAATCAAATCGATTGCAATCTTTTGGCAACTGCTCTGCTGTCATAACCGGATTCTTTTCATATTTCTGATAATTCTCGCCATCACCGACTGCCACACACTGCTGCTGAAGATCATGCATACTACCATCCGGCTGTTTTTCTGATAACACACCTGTGTAGACCAACATCTGGCGACCATCTGGCAACTCCACAGCACTTCCTGAGAAACATCCACCACCATTTTCATACGGTTCATCTGGTGCAAGTGCGGTCGGAAGATAACTCCAGTGAACCAAATCCTTTGTCACTGCATGTCCCCAATGCATTGGTCCCCAAAATGGCTTATATGGATAATACTGATAAAACATATGGTACTGTCCCTTATAATAGGAAAAAC
>CAUCWU010000145.1 GCA_958446555.1 uncultured Lachnospiraceae bacterium
GCTTTAGCTTTCCTGTCGTCTGACCAGCTCGGATGATCGCATAGGCCATTCCATTAAATGCATGACGGCCCATCTTTTCTTTCCACTGCTCGTGGCAAGCTGGATCACCGTTGTCGATACCGATTATCTCACCGTCTCCTTCCAGTGTAAAATCAAGCTCTGGGCATGCATCTGGCACCAGACGACCCTCGCGATCCACAATGCGAATCTCTGCCTGAGCAACACTTCTGCCATCTGCACTCAGACTCAACTGATCCACTGCAAGTTCAATTGAATCAGCCGGACCTGTCGTCTCAACTACATAGCGGCACACTTCTTTTCCATCATGATAGCCAACCACCTCAAGCTTACCTGGCTCAAATGGAACATCCCAGCTCAAGAACAGATCATCGGTATTGGCCGGTCTTCTATAACGGTCAAAATGACCATAGCGCTCGGTCATTCCATAGCACGGGAAGCCTTTTGATTTCATGCCAAAGGAGTGACCATTTACAAACAGCTCGGCATCCTCGCAGTTGGTATAGCAGATTACCGGAAGAACCGTACCTTTCTCTAATTTGAGATTCCAGTGCGGACACAGATAGGCAAATTTTTCCTTCTGATTCCATACACTCTTATAAAAATAGAAGGCATCCTTCTCAAAACCACAGGTATCGATGCAGCCGCAGCCTGCTGAGCGCTGAGGCCAGTTTGCCTCTCCGAGATAGTCAATTCCTGTCCACATATAATCGCCGGCGACAAAATCATGCACCATTGTATAGCGAAGCAGCTTTCCAACTGTGACTGCCGCTGTATAATATGGCTTGTTCCAGAAAGATCCAGGATCCACCTCAAAGTTGTAGTCACTTCGAATATATCCAGCTGATGGATTTTCTGTTCCGATCACGCAGCGATCTAAATGTTCTTCTCTGTCTGCATCGTACAAAAGCTCAGCGCGCTCTCTCCATCTGCCTACATAATTGTAGCCGACTACATCTATTTTATCCATAAATGCATCACGAGCCGAATATGGTTCTGCCGCAATCTGATCATGCGCAAGTGTCACCTTTCTGGTAGGATCAATGGTATGACAGTAGCCGCTCAATTCGACTGCAAGCTCCTCGCCTCCTACTACGACCTCCTCTGGAATCTCATTTCCAATGCTCCAAAGCACGATGCCAGGATGATTACGATCTCGATACAGCATTGTCTTTAAATCCCATTCATGACATGCATCAAAATACATAGAATATCCATGACTTTCATGAGTATTTGATCCAATTTCCTTTGCCTTCATCAAACGCCACTCATCAAATGCTTCATCCATAACATAAAATCCAAGCTCATCACAAAGATCAAGAAGTGCTTCATCTGGCGGATTGTGTGAACAGCGTACAGAATTAACACCCATATCCTTTAGCTTTTCGAGGCGACGTCTCCAAATTTCTGGTGGCACTGCAGCACCGACGCATCCGCCATCGTGATGCAGACAAACACCATTTAGCTTTACATGCTTTCCATTAATTAAAAATCCCTTCTTTGCATCAAATTTGATATTGCGAAATCCTACTTTATCAGTGCGCTCATCAATTACAGTGTCATTTTTCTTTAAAATGGTTGTAAGCTCATACAAATACGGTGTTTCATGATCCCAAAGCACTGGATTTTCAACTTGAATAGACAGTGACGTCTGCAATTGACAAAGTGTCTTCGACACATCTTCATCCATTCCAGATAAAATAGCTGCATCTAAATCAGCTTCCATCCAATCATTTTTCAGTTCAATATTCTTTTTTGCTATCTCTGCTCCATCATTATCCTTTAATACAAAATTCAAACTTAATGAATCATCATTTTTCATACATTCTGACGTATGAAGCGTTGTGCTGATATTAAGATTTCCTTCATCTGTTGTCAAATACATACCGTAGCGAGCAATGTGGATCGGATGACGCTTTTCTAACCACACATCTCTTGTAATACCTGAACCAGAATACCATCGTGAACCTGGCTGCATGGAGTTATCCACACGAACAAGAATCTCATTTTCTCCTTCATGCACAAGTGCAGTGATATCCACCTCAAATGGGGTATAACCATAGATATGACCACCTGCATAAGTGCCGTTTACAAAGACACTGCTCTTCATGTAAACGCCCTCAAAATACAAAATAATCTGTCTGCTTTTAATATCGTTCTCTGAAATGGTGATTGTTCTTTGATACCAGCCGATTCCAGCTTTCGCATAACCTCCTGATCCACATGTATCTGATTCCGGATCAAACGGATAATCTGTACTCCAATCATGCGGCAGTGTTACAGCGCGAAAACCCTCAGATGGCGCTGTTTCCTCTTTTTCATTTCTCTCGTCTAGGCAGAATGTCCACCCTGTATGTAATCTATATTTTTCCATGTCAATTCCATTGCCTTTCTTATTATAATGATTCATTTTCCTGCTCAATATCTATTCTATCCGTTGATTTGCGAACCAGAAGCTCATAATCGACATAACTTTTTTTCTGGCATTCTTTTCCTGTCAATGCGTTCAAAAGCTGATTGCAAACCATTCGTCCTGCTCTTCTCGTCTGGACATTCACTGTCGTAACCGCTGGCGAAAAGCAGCTTAGATTTGAACTATTATAAAGAGATGCAATTCCAATATCTCTTGGAATTCTATATCCCTCTGCCAAAAATGCAGACAATAGGCTTGTACAGATAATATCATCTCCGCAGACTACACAGTCAATCCGCTTTGCCATCAGTTCACGCATCAGGCTTTGAATGATTCCATACTTTGTAATTCCGAACTCCAGAGGACTCCACTCATACGGGATTCCTTTTTGATAAAGTGCTCTGCAAAATCCATCATAACGATTCCTATTTACAGCATACTCCATGTAATCAAGCACGATTGCAAAGCGACGATATCCTCTTGAAATCAGATACGTAGTCAAATCCTCTGACGCACGCTCATTATCTACATCTACCTGAATTACAAAATCATTGTCAACACTTCCTGTCACTGCTACTGGAAACTGCATTGCAGCCAGATTTTGAATCGTCCGATCATGTTCCATTGTTCTTGTCAGAATCACGCCGTCAATTTTCTTTTTACGAATTAGTCTGTCCACACCTGAGTAGTCATTCCCTGTTACATCAGTAATCATGATATCATAGTCACGCGCAGATGCTTCCTCACAAATTCCAATCAGGCATTCATGAAAATACTCTCCCCCTGTGCGATAAGCATCTGTTGGCATAACAACTGCTATATTGCCTGTTTTTTCTGGTGTCTTCTTCTTTTTTCGTTCTTCGCTTCCTGCAAGAGCAAGCACACGCTCTCTTGTCTCTTTTCCAATTCTTCCTTTTCCTGACAGCGCTCTGGACACAGTACTTTTTGACACGCCAAGCTGTTCTGCCATCTGTTCAATTGTCATATTCTCCTCCCGCTGTCTTTTTTAATTCAGAAAAGAGCCGGCCATCTGGCCGACTCTTTTTCATCCGACAGATTTTTCCCGTCCGTATTTCATGCCGGTCTTTTTTTATCTGTTTTCTTTCCAGTCGCTACTTATCTGCTCTCAAGCCAAGTGTTGTACTGAGAATAGAACTCATCGATTACATTCTGAAGACCTGCGTCATAGCACTTCTTAACCATCTCATCGATTGTTGCATCTACATCGTCTACCAGACCAAGCTCAAGCATTGGAACATAATCGTTTAGGATAGAGATAACTGCATCTTCGTAAGGCTTTACACTCGCATCATCAAATACAAAGGTGATTGTCGGGTTGGATACCACACGCTCTTTCCATGCGTCAGTGATTGCAAGCTCACGCTCTGGAGTTCCAGCTTCCTCAAGGTCACCATTCTTGGTTGCCCATGCTGCGGAAATACCAAGTGGTGCATAGTCAGTTGTCTTATCCAATCTGGTATAGTTGCCCTGATCGTCGATGCTATAGTGAACACCCTCGATACCTAACAGAAGCAGACGGTTTAATGTGGTATCAAACTTTAACAGATCCAGAACCATTGCTGCTCTCTCTGGATTCTCAGATCCTGCTGTGATTGCCATATCGTTGTTGGAATATGCCTCTGCATTTACCAGGTTATCCTTTGTCAGATCGTATGCCATACACTCAACACCCTCAGCCTTCTCAGCCTGCTTCATATAAGTGAATACGGATGCGTTCCATGCGATGGATGCGCCCTGAAGAGCACCAAATGCATCATCATCGGTTACAGTGTTGGTCAGTGCACTACGGCTCCAGCAGCCTGCATCTGCCATTTCCTTCATATCGTGTGCATACTGTCTGAATGGCTCATACTCGTATACAAACTTGATATCCTCTGCCTTTGGAAGCTCACCTTCCTTGTACTCATAGATGAAATCCATGTAGTTGGAATCGAGTGCTAACATGGTGTTGGTCTGCTGACGGTAAACATCCCAAAGCTCATTGTTGTCGCCGGATGCTGCCAGTGCGTAGATACCGCTCTCTGGAGTTTCCTTCTCAGCGATTGTTAACATATACTGCTTATAGTCATCCCAGCTGTTTAACTCGGTCATGCCATACTTTTCCATCAGATCCTGACGAACTGCTACAATCTTACCCTGTGGCTGTGCAACATTGGACGGAACTGCGATGGTCTTTCCTGCAAGTGTGGTCTCATCCCAGCTCTCCGGAGCCTGATACTTTGCTGCCAGTGGCATATAAGTCTGAATGAAATCATCATTTAACTCATAGAAGGAACCCTTTGCTGCCTCTGTGTACATATAGCACCAAGGTGCGGTAAAGATCAAATCTACCTGCTCACCACCTGCCAAAACCAGTGTGTACATTGTGTTGTAATCGGACCAGCTCATGAAGGTTGTCTCAAGCTGAGTGTTAAATGGCTCCAGATACTCATTGATCTTTGCCTCAACCTCATCCCAATCGTTCGGTGTATCACCAATCAGATACATGTTTACGGTATACGGATCACTTAAATCGGTGTCTGCATACATATCCGGTGTTGCGGTGATCGTTCCCTCTCCTACCTTCTCTGGAAGATCAGATGCCATTGCCGGTACGCTGCCGAGCATTCCTGTGAGCATAGCTGCTGCCATTGTGAGTGATACTACGTTTCGTTTCATAACTAAGTGCCTCCTTTTTCGGTCTTTATATAAGTTTTTAGTTTCCTAATAGAATTACTTTACTTTAATTTTTTGACTCTTTTCATTTTTTTCCAAAGATTTCATCAACCCTTTACAGCACCAATTGTAAGACCTTTTACAAAGTAACGCTGTACGAACGGATATAACAGAACGATTGGTCCGGTTGCAACAACAGTCATTGCCATCTTCATACTCTCTAGTGGGATCGTATCAAGCGCAATTCCCGATTTCTCCGCGACGATTCGCATTGCCTCTGCATTTCCTAGCATTCTCTGCAAATAATACTGAAGCGTAAACATGTTGTCCTTTGTGATATACAGCATACAGTTATACCAGTCATTCCAGTATGCCAGTGCCGAGAACAAGCTTAGTGTTGCAATCAGTGGCTTACTAAGCGGAAGGATCAATTTGATAAAGATTACGATATCATTTGCTCCATCAATCTTTGCCGATTCGGTAATTGCTGCCGGAATACCGCTCATGAAGGTCTTTGCAATGATCATGTTCCAGACGGAAAACATCAGTGGAAGGATCAGTGCCCAAATGGAATTCTTCATATTTAAATAGCGAACACAGAGAATGTACCACGGAACAAGACCACCATTAAACAGTGTTGTGAAGAAGAAGAAGAATGAAAATTTATTTCTCCACGGGAAATCTCTTCTGGAAAGAACATATCCAGTCATTGCTGCAAGCAAAACTGCAAGCAAGGTTCCAAAAAGTGTAACACCGATTGTCACGCCATATGCCATCAAAATGCTGGTTGGATTTTTCAGTGACAAGCGATAACTCTCAATACTAAAATCGGTTGGAAACAGTGGATAACCGTTTCGAATCAACGACGCCTCATCGGTAAAGGACGCTACAATAATCAGGTAAAATGGAATGACACACATCAGGGCAAACAGACCAATTAAAATATAGCCGACTGCACGGATCGCCATGTCATCTTTTCCGCGAACTCGTCTTCCACCTGTGAGTTCTTCATCAAAATTCTTAGCCATTGCGCTTCCTCCCCTCTTAATACAGTGCGTAATCCGGATCGATCTTCTTTACCAAACCGTTACAAATCATAATGGTAACGAAGCAGAGAACCGACTGATATAAACCTGCCGCTGCTGATACACCGATATCACTGTTTGTAATCAGAAGACGGAATACATAAGTATCAATTACATCGGTCATTGGCTGAAGAAGTGCATTTGATTTTACTGTCTGATAGAACAGACCAAAGTCACCTCTGAAAATGTTTCCGATCGCAAGAAGTACCAGAATAACCATTGTTGGCTTCAAACATGGGATTGTGATATAACGAATCTTCTTCCATGCACTTGCTCCATCAATCGAAGCTGCCTCAAACATTTCCTGATCCAGTCCGGTGATTGCTGCCAGATAAACAACAGAACCATAA
>CAUCWU010000146.1 GCA_958446555.1 uncultured Lachnospiraceae bacterium
TCCTGACGGCTGCAACGGAATCCTCGTCCGACCCGTCGGGCGGGGTTGTTCAAAAGTAAGAAACCGTCTCAGATAGTGGCTTTCTGGAACCATGGTTTTCAAGAGGCTTTGCCCCCTCTGCTGCATAGCCAAGATCCAAAATCATCAAGATTTCCTCATTTTCTGGAAGATTTAACTCGTTTGCGAGCTTTTCCGGATCAAAAAAGTTGATCCAGCAGCTGTCAACACCTGCATTTGCTGCAGCAAGCGTCATATGGATTGCCACAATTGTTGCATCCTCAATGCCGGAATTTCTCTTCTCGCCTGGGTAGGTGAACACGTTTTTGCTGTCAAATGCAACTACAACACAGGTAGATGCGCCATAGCGGCAAGGAGTGACGTTATCGATTTTTTTCAGTCCCTCTTCAGATTGAACCACATAGATTTTTTGCTCCTGAAGATTCTTTGCTGTCGGTGCAACACGACCAGCCTCTAGGATTTCCTCAAGCTTTTCTGCTTCGATCTTCTTCTCACCAAAATTTTTGCAGGAATAGCGATTTTTAATTACCTCAGTAAATTCCATGATTTTTCTTCCTTTCTGTTTTTCTTATATTATGATAGATCAGAGCCACGGGGACAGGGCAAGTGGCCCTAAAGGGCCGCATTCCCCCGTCCCCATGGCTCTTGTTTCCATGGCTATGCTTTCTTTATTCCTCGCTCTCAGCTGTCTTTTCGGCCTCGCTTGTCTCTTTGGCATTCTTATCATCAGCCTCAGTCGATGCCTTCTCTGCTCCTGATCCGCTCTCCCCCTCGCTGGATTCTTCCTCAATCTTGGTTGGGTCGTAGATATTTACACCGATTACAACTGCACTGGTTCCATTTCCAGAATCCAACTTTCCAATCTGGAAGCTGTTCATTGTATAATCGCCATACTGGTCGGTCTCATTATACCAGAATGCACCAGTTGTATTGTAGGTTACGCCTCTGCCACCGTCCTGCTCACTCTCCTGGTAGTTGTCCTCATCGCCAAATGCCTCTCTGGCTGCTGCAACTGCCTTGTCAAACAGATCATCCAACTGCTCTGCTGTATAAGTGTCCTCAAAATATACGGTTAGTGTCGTCAATCCACCATCTGGATCAAATACTGGCTGCATACCAACAGAAATATAATCAAGAAGCTTTACTGAGTAATTGATGTCGCCCATCGTCTCACCCTCGGTAAATGCAGTTGTCGTTCCAATCGGCATTCCAATTTCCTTCTCTAAATCCTCATAGCTGCTAAGCCAGCCCAAATCCTTGTACTGGAAGGTGCCGTCAGCAGCCTGAAAATCAGTAATCTTAAACTCGTCAAGCGTATCAGCTGCAGCTGTTGTCTTTACTTTATTCGCATTTGCATAAGAGCCATATCCGCCCATTCCGCTTCCATAATAACATCCAGATGCAGATAACAGCATTGCGCTTAGTCCTCCTGCAAGTAATCCCTTTTTCCAAAAACGTCTCATAAACTTTTCCATGCCTTTCATAATACTGGCCTAATTAGCTATCCTCGCTGCCAGTATACATTGTATCCATTATACCAAATCAAGCCCAGAAATCAACGCTTTTGTCTTTTTCAAAATAGTTTTTCATTTATTTTTAATATTTTTTCATTTTTCTCTTGACAAATGATGGAAGATCGGTTATTATATTACATGTTGTAGCGCTATCGCCAAACGGTAAGGCACTGGACTCTGACTCCAGCATTTTCCAGGTTCGAATCCTGGTAGCGCTGTTAATTTAAAAAGGACATCGCTGAGGCGGTGTCCTTTTTCGTTTATTTCAGGACTTGGGGTCAGGCACGGATAAACTGGCGTTTATCGTGAACTGACCCCAGTCCCGCGGAACATTCATAACCTATGCTCGATTCACCGCCTCAACCATCTCCTTCACATACTGGTAAACTGGCTCTGCCGCATCCTTTCCATATTTTTCTATGATCTTTACGATTGCGCTTCCCACGATGACACCATCAGACAATCCAGCATACTTTTTTGCCTGCTCTGGCGTATTGATTCCAAATCCGATTGCAGCTGGAACTGATGTGTTTTCTCTGACTACGCGGACAATGCTTGCCAAATCTGTCGTGATCTCGCTTCTCATTCCTGTGACACCCATTGAAGAGACAATGTAGAGATATCCAGTTGCTGATTTTGCAATCTTAGCAATACGCGCCTCGCTTGTCGGCGCAATCAAAGAGATGATATCGACTCCATATTCTCTTGCAATATTGGCCACCTCATCCTTTTCCTCAAGCGGCATATCTGGCACGATAATTCCAGAAATGCCAGTTTCAGCGCAGCGGGCAAAGAAGTGCTCGTATCCATATTTAAATACTGGATTTAAGTAGGTAAGAAATACCAGTGGCACTGACACGCGCTTACTGACACGCTCTACCATTTGAACAACCCCGCCCGACTATGTCGTACGAGGTTTTCTGCGGAGAACTGGATAAATGTGAACGCAAGGGAAAGAAACTGGTGAAAGTTGACCGTTTTTTTCCATCAAGCAAGACCTGCTGCAAATGCGGTCACATTCACAAAGAATTAGTGCTGACTGACAGAACCTATATCTGTCCAAAATGTGGAAGTTTGTAAGGTTTTGACGATTACAGTCGTCATGTAAATTTGACTCCTCGTAGACAGGAAAAGAGAGAGTTTCGGCTCGAAGCCACCACTTCAATACTGATTGGTCCTACCAAGCGGTTTAAGTGGCTGGTAGTTCACCGCATAATCACTCAGAATCGGAATGCCTGAGACTCTTTGGTGCTGCAAAGTAAAGGAATTTGGCCCGCTTATCGTATCCATCGACTCACAGGGTCGAAATCTCTTTGAGAAAAATAAGGTGATCTTCAACGAAAAAAAGGAAGACGCCAAGCAAGATATATATCCAAACGTAAAGTTCATTAAATAATCATTGCATTCTCTCTCCATTTGGATGGCGCAACTCCGGTGCACTTTCGAAATTGTCTGGAAAAGTGCACCGGACTGTTGTAGCCACACCGATCTGCAATCTCTTCCATCGTCAAATTGCTCTGAGCAAGTAATCTCTTTGCCTGATCGATACGGCTCTGAATAATATCGGCACCACAGGAAACTTGAAATGCTTTTTTGTATAATTCCTGAAAATAAGCAGGGCTAAGACTAATCTCTCCTGCTAGTTCCTGAACTGACCACGGACGAGCCGGTGCCTCATAAATTTGTTCGCGAAGCTCCAACAGCTTTTGATAATGGGCAATCTGTGGAAGAGATGAATTTAAATAATCATCAATCAAAGTAAATAGCGTCACCAAAAGCTGCGACAATACACGATCACTCTGTGACATTCCTGAACGAAACGCATCTACCATCAATTGCAAATATGCAGAGACTGGAATGCTTTCCTGGAGACTGATCGGTTTGTTTAATGGAATTCGAAAATTTGCCAGCTGATTGTCTGGGTCACAAAAATTGATCCAATCATCACAATACCCTTCCCAAACTCCGGTGTAGGATGCCTTCTTATCCGGGCTAATCAAAAGAAGTGTTCCCTTTTTTACAGAAAATTCCTTCTCATCAATCCGAAATAAAGCTGCTGTTCTGGTATAGATCAAAATATAATGCTGTCTTTTCTCATAATGATAAACCATCTCGCCTTTTCTATGACGACTCTCAGTTCCCACCGCATTCGTATAAAACATCTCGTTTGCCTCCTGTTTTGTTCCATGCTTTACTATACTAGAATATCGTAATTTTCTCAACCAAAACTTTTCTGCCAATACGATAATATGTTAAGAAAATGATAGGATATGTTATTCCTTTTTTCTTGTTTTCTTCTATGATTAAGTCAGAAGCTACTGGTAAGTCTTTGCCAGATAACAATTTATCAGTCACTCACTAATACAATTTTTAATAAAAAAATTTAGAAAAGGAGATTTTTTATGACAGCAAAGAAACCGCCTATGGGCTGGAACTCATGGAATACGTTTGGCGCAAATATCAATGAAGAGCTAATTAAGCAAATGGCAGACCGAATGGTTGATGACGGCTATCTGGAGCTTGGCTATGAGTATGTGATTATCGACGACTGTTGGTCTTTGAAAGAGCGTGTCGATGGAAAGCTTGTTGCTGATCCGAACCTGTTTCCAAGCGGCATGAAGGCACTCGGCGACTATATCCACTCCAAAGGACTCAAATTTGGTATGTACTCCTGTGCTGGAACAAAGACCTGCGCCGGATATCCAAGCAGCTACGGACACGAATTTTCCGATGCAAAGCAATTTGCTGAATGGGGAGTTGATTATTTAAAATATGATTTTTGTAATTTTCCAGTCAGCGCAGATGCAAAGAATGCCTATCTGACAATGGCGATGGCACTTCGAAGCACTGGCCGCGATATCCTGTTTGCAGCCTGCAACTGGGGAACCTACGATCCTTCCGGCTGGATGCGCTCTCGCGGTGCACATAGCTACCGCTCTACTGGCGATATTTTTGATGTTCCAAAGAGCTACAAGGATATTTTCATCAGCCAGGTTACAAATGTTGAAGGCAATGCGCCGGGATGCTGGAATGATATGGATATGCTGATTGTCGGTATGCACGGAAGCGGCAATGTCGGTGTAGGTGGTTGCAGCGATCTGCAGTATCTGCAACATTTTGCAATGTGGGCATTTTTAGGCTCTCCTCTTATCATCGGTGCTGACCTTCGAAAGCTTGACGATGCCAATAAGAAGACTCTTTTCTGCAAGGGATTAATCGAGATTAATCAGGATGACGAATGCCGCCCACCATTTTTGATTGATCATATGGAAGACAAGAAATATACCTTTGCAAAGATTTTATCTGGAAACCGAATTGCAATGGCTTTCTTTAATTTAAGTGCTGACAATGACTGGGTACAGAACATGATTATCAATTTTGATGATCTCGGCATCCACTCAGAGTCTGGTATTCGCCTACAGCTGACAGACGCGATCACCGGTGAAGATCTTGGTATCTTCGAGGACAGCTATGCAGTAAAGATTGCACCAGATGAATCAAAAGTGATTATTGCACAGCTTGTTTTCCCAGAGTCAACTGATTAATTTTTCTTTTTTCCAAATGCTTCAGTATCCTAGTCTGGAGCATTTGGACTTCGCTTTAAAATTTTGAGGTTTAAAATGAATTATTCAACTACTAATACAACTTTAGATAAATGCAAACAGTGCGGCCGCATCCTGACAAAGGATGAAGTCGCACTGCATAAAAAGCTTTACAATCGCGGTGCCTCCTCTTTCTTCTGTATTGATTGCAGCAGCCAGTATTTGAAAGTACCGGTTTCTCTTCTCGAAAAAAAGATTGAGGAATTCAAAGCGATGGGGTGCACGTTATTTTTGTAGTTGTGATATGTATAAATTACTGGATTTCTGTCGAAATATACTCGTTTGGCTGACTTGAAATGGTTGTATTTACTAGCTTTACCTGTACGCCATCTTCCTCTGGTGTCAGTGTCAGCGTATCTTCCTCTAGCATTTCAATCTCATACACCTTAATCACGAGCGAGCCATCTTTCATGCCCCATGCACCGATAACTGGAGTCGCAGTCTCATCCTTTCTCATATAAAATGGAGTACAATGTACTTTTCGATAAGTTTTCTTCCACTGTCCTCTGCCTGCTAGATAGCGAATTTCTCCTTCTTTGTCTGTGAGTGTGATAAGGTCATTCTCACAGCTAAGTGTTAGATCGAAGAAATCAGCAAGTGGCAATTCTAACTTTTTCAGCTTTTCCGGAAGCTTTGCCCCATCATCCTCTGGCAAAGGACGCGTATAGTGTAAAGCAGCCAAACGCTCGTTAAGTGCTTTCATTGCCTCTTCATCTTCTGCTAGTGGCTGATCCTGATAGTGTAACAGTACTTCTTCATAGTAGACATTCATCTCACCCTGCATATCTCCGGTGACTGCTGTCATTGCAAGTACCGTGTCAGTCTCTTTATGAATCATACAAAACTGGCCATACATGCCATCTCCGCGCACTGCATTGTTTTTGCATCTCCACATCTGATAGCCGTATCCCTGCGCCCAATCACTAGCCGGATCATCACCGTTTTCAATCTGTTTTGAGGTTGCCATCTCGATATACGTCTTTGGAACCAACTGCTTTCCATTCCACATACCACCCTGCAAAATCATCTGGCCAAGCTTTGCGATAACCTCTGGATACAAGGAAAATCCAAATCCAGCTGTGCAGATGCCTCTTGGATCACGAAGCCAGCGTGTACCAGAAATACCCATCGGTGTTAACAGCTTTTCTTCCAGATATTCTTCTAGGTCAATTCCCTTTTTCTTTAATGACGCAGACAGCATATAGGTTGCCATTGAATTGTAGCGAAATACCTCCCAGGCATCTCGTGAAATGGTGTTGACAAGAATGCGGTTGCCATATCATTCCAATCACTGTCGCCTCTATTTGGCTCGTGCTCCTGACCGGTTGACATCCGAAGCAAATGTCGTACAGGAATATTTTAAGAAATAGGAATATCTCTATATTCTTTACCTTACAAACAA
>CAUCWU010000147.1 GCA_958446555.1 uncultured Lachnospiraceae bacterium
AACACATCGACATCTTTTTTGAGTTGCTTGATCTTTTCCTTGTGAGCGACACCAAATCTCTGCTCCTCATCAATGATCAACAGTCCCAAATCCTTAAAGACAACATCTTTTGAAAGAACGCGGTGGGTTCCGATCACAACATCAGCAAGTCCTTTTTTGAGGCGCTCTAGCGATGCTTTGATCTGAGCAGACGTGCGAAAACGCGATAACAGCTCGATTTTGACTGGGTAGTCTTTCATTCGCTCGACAAAAGTATTGTAGTGCTGCTGTGCTAAGATGGTTGTCGGCACCAAGAATACGACTTGCTTGCTGTCCTGAACAGCCTTGAACGCAGCGCGGATTGCAATCTCTGTTTTTCCGTAACCGACATCACCGCAGACAAGTCGATCCATGATCTTTTTGCTCTCCATATCGGCCTTTGTCGCCTCGATCGCCGACAGCTGATCCTGCGTCTCCTCAAATGGAACAAGCTCCTCGAATTCTTTCTGCCATACCGTATCCGGCCCGTACTGATAGCCGTTGCCATTTTGACGGGCTGCGTAGAGCTCGACAAGCTCTTTTGCGATGTTGTTGACTGCCTTTTGCACACGACTTTTCGTCTTGCTCCACTCTTGGCTGTTTAACTTATTTAATTTCGGTGGCTTCGCCTCGGCATCGGCATATTTTTGGATCATATGAAGCTGTGTGACTGGAAAATACAGTTTTCCGCCGTCGCCGTACTCAATCTTAATATAGTCTTTTGTCACCTTATCCACAACCTGACGCTCGGTTCCTCGATAAATTCCCAATCCGTAGGTTTCATGCACCACATAGTCGCCCGGATTTAGCTGGGTAAAGTCGCTGATTCGCTGACCCTGGTACTGGCTCTTTTTCTCTTTTTTCTTTTTCTTGACACCAAAGATATCGCTCTCTGTGATGACAGCGAATTTTAGCATCGGATATAGAAAGCCTCGATGCAGATTTCCGTAAGTGACCATAATCTCGCCGGGCTCAATCTTTTTGTCCTCTTCCTCGCTATAGTACGCAAGAAGATCATAGTCGATTAGCTCACCTACCAGTCGATTTCCTCTGGTTCGCGATGGACAAAGTAGGACCACTCTATATTTTTCTTTTTTCCATCTGGTCAAATCTTTGATTAGTAGCTGGAAGCCCTCGCGGTAGGTGTTCATGTTCTGCACATTGATTGCATAGCTATTTACAACTGTAAAATCTTCCAATCGACTGTCAAGTGCGCACAGTGCTGCGACCTGCCCATGCTCGAAAGCTGCAAGGATTTGCTTTGCCGGTGTCAGAAGTGTTGTCTGACCTGCCAGCAAAAAGCCCTGCTCCAGACGATTTTTCATGCTCTCCTCAAACTCGGCCTGCACACCGTCTCCGCGCTCGGTAAGACGCATTGGCTCATCCAGAAAGATGAGCGTCTTCTTTTCATTAAAATAGTCGGACAGAAGAACGGTTCGAGGATAAAAATAGCGAATGTAGCTATCTGGTGAATCTAACACGACATCCTCTGCGAGTGCCTCTAGCATTCGGTTTGTCTCTTCGCGAAGACGCTTTGCCTTATCGCCTTCTTTTGCCTTTTTAAAGACGGACAGCTGGGAATCCAGCTCATTTTGAATCAGCGCTGCCGCCTTTGCCTTGGCTGCATTGTCTGCGATGACCTCTGCCGCCGGAAAGATTGACACTTCTTCAATCTGGTCCATTGAGCGCTGGCTCTGCGGCTCGAAATTGCGGATTGTATCGACTTCATCTCCCCACAGCTCGATTCGAACCGGCACATCTGCCGTCAGCGGATAGATATCTGCAATGCCACCGTGAATCGTAAACTGACCTGGCTCTTCGACGCGGCCTACTCGCTCGTAGCCCATCACGGTCAACTGATGCTTCAATTTGTCTAAGTCGAGTTCCCCACCCGCTTTGATCTCGATGACATAGTTCATCAAGGATTCAAACGGAACTGCTGCGCTCATCAGGGCATCAATTGTTGTGATGATGACCTTTGCCTCGTTTTTATATAGAGCCTCGAAGGCTTTCATACGCTCTGCAATGATGGCTTTTCCCTGCAGATCTGCGTTAAAAAAGATCAGGTCTCGCGGTGGAATCACATAGACCTGACTGCTAAATAGTTTATAATCCTCTTCAATTTCTCGTGCCCGCTGTTCGCTGTAGGTCACGACAAGCTGCACTTTGTCTTGATTTAAGAAGGTGCTCATTAAATGCACCTTCTCGGAATCAATACAGCCAGTCATGCCTACTGGATCGGTGCCTTTTAGAAAGTCACGCGAAAAGTCCTCGTACTCCAGCAGGTCGGTTAAGGGATTAGCGAAAATACTCACGGTGGTTCCTCCTTCTTCCTTGAGAGATAGCAGCCACGGGGACAGGGCAAGTGGCACAAAATGATGTGCCACTTCTCCCCGTCCCCATGGCTTTCAGATTATATGTGGCTCTTCTTCTGATTATAATGGTTCATCGTGGCTTCCAGTCCCTGATTCATTAGGGAGCATACTGCCTCGGCAGCCTCTTTGTAGCCTTCTTCCATTGCCTGTTTTTCTTCGCCCTGGAAATGGCTTAACACGAAGTCTGCCAGATCCATCTTAGGCGGCTTCGCACCGATTCCGACACGAACTCTCGGAAAATCCTGTGAATTGCAGTGAAGGATGATATTTTTCATTCCGTTGTGGCCACCTGCGCTTCCTTTTCCGCGCACGCGAAGCTGACCTGGCTCTAGGTTGATGTCGTCATAGACAACAATCAGCTCAGAAATGTCAGTCTTATAATAGTTCATAACCTCCTGAATGCTCTCTCCGCTTAAATTCATATAGGTCTGTGGCTTTACAAGAACAACCTTCTGTCCCTCAATGACACCAGTTCCAATCAGTGCCTTGAATTTCTTTGTCTCTACATCAATATTATATTTGTCGGCAAGGACATCAATAACCTCAAAGCCGACATTGTGTCTGGTTCCTTTATACTGTGCGGTTGGGTTGCCCAACCCTGCGATGATATACATACTTTTCTCCTTATTTCAGTTTATCTCTCATTCCCAATTGATCGGCCAATGCCTCTAAATCAAAGCCGTCTGGCAGTGTGACACCGCTCACTGGAAGCGGTCTGTTTCGATCGAATACATCGTACACATCAAACAGATCACTTGTCAATGTTTTTTCTGGATAAACCATCTGCTTAAACATCATCTGACCATCCATGTTACGTCGACCTTGGCGCATATAGTTGGTTCCGTATTGCAACCAATACTGGGTACTGTCGACGTTACAGAAATAGCGAAAACCGACATCCCAAAGCTTTTTGAATTTTGCATTTTCAAAAGTGTACTGGGATGGTCGCCAGTCGCCGACGTCGGCACCGAGCGGATATAGGATGATATCGGTATCTCCAATGATGGATTCAACCTCGCGCTCCCACATATCGGTATCCCAAACCAAATGCTCGTAGCTGGTACTTGTCATATTTAAATGGCCCCAGCTGTGGCTGGCTAGCTCCCAGCCAAGATCGCGAATTGCCTGTGCCACTTCGCGCGCAGTCTGCTTGTCCTGCTCGATGTTTAAGTTTGGTGTTGTGTGATCTTCGCGTTTTTCTTTGTCGTTTGCCGGCGTGGAAACGTAGTAGTCGCAGTTGTCATTGTACCAGAAATCACTGGTTCGGTAGCCCAATATGCCATCGTATCCGGTAAAAGCGAGGATTCCCTTGGAACCTTGGTAAGAGAAATCTGGATGTTCCGCAATGAAATCCTCTAGGACAGTCAGCACATCATAAGAGCCGTAGGAAATACTTCCATCGCGCTCTACATATTCATTTACGACCTTGCCGTTTTCATCCAGACACAGCTTTGTCGCAAAGCCGGTTCCAGTCATGTACTCGTAGTAGCAGACATCATCTTCTGATAATACAAATGGCTTTTTTCCTCTTGGAAGATAGATCGGCTGCTGCACCATCTGCTCGGTTCCATCGGCCTGTGTCTCCATTTTTGCAATCTTATGAAGACTGATTAACACATAGCCTTTGTCGTACATTGACTGCATCATATCTTTGAACTCGTCAATTGTGGTCATAACTTGATCATAATCGCTGCTCTTATAGCTGCCAAACGCCAACTCACTGTCAACGATCAGACTGTGAAAGAAAATGTGTGTGATCTTGTCATAATCGGTCCACTGTACGGTCTGTGATTTCAAACTTTCATAGCTTTGAATACAATTTACATAGGTTTCGTTGTCAGCATAGCCTGGCACAGACTGAATCTGCGCAATTGCACCGTCATAGTCATATTGCATTGCCTTTAAATTGGCTGCCTGCACGATTGGGTCATCACTCTGAACGAGTGCACCATCTGCCGGAGCCTCGGTTGCCTTCCAAGTTTCATATTCTTGCTGAGTTTGTTTCACATCGGAGTCTTGAGCTGGCACATGTGGCAGTGTCACTGGGCGAAGGCATTTCCATGCAACTACGCCAAGTCCCACACAGGCTACTACTAATAACACTAGAAGGATTATGATCGGCGCACCTGAGCTGCCTTTTTTCATTTTTTTCTTTTGGTATTCCTCCCAGCTGCGTCGTTTCTGTTTTGACATTTCTCCCTCCTGTTTTTTGGGCAAGCACTGCCCCCATTTTTTACGGTACTGGAACCGTCATTCCCTGAAGTACATATTTGGTGTCGGTTTCAAATACATAGGAATTGACGATATACGCACCATGTTCATTTTTATGAGCGCTGACTGGAATATAGCAGGTTGCTCGATTTCCAGACACGGTCATTTCATGCCATACCAGATCGTCCTGACCATTTGCAGATGTCCACACAGCTGTCGCGACTCTCTTATAGCCTACCGGTGCATTAAACTGAATCGTCACGCGAAAACCATTCGCTGTAAGCTCAGTTACATATGGAATTGCAATTGACAATACACCAGTGCCACTAGCTCCAGTATTTCCGCCTACATTCCCCGTATTTCCACCTGAACTTGCCGCTGGCACGGTTGCATTGACTCCCTTTAATGGTGCCAATTTTCCTGTCTTATCATACAGATAAATATGAGTTGTGTAAACTCCGCTTTCCCCTTTATGAGCACTTGCTGGCACATAAAAAGTGGCCGTATCCCCACTTACACTTGCCTCGTGCCATACTAGATCATCCTGACCGTTTGCATTTGTCCATGTCGCCATCTGTACTCTCCCCACTCCTGCCGGTGCATTTAGCTTCGCTGTCACGCGATAACCTGCAGAACTTACTTCTGTAACGGTTACATCTCCAATCGATAGTGTTGCAGATGACGCTGACGATGCTGGCACATTCACATTAACTCCCTTTAATGGTGCCAATTTACCTGTCTTATCATAGACATAAATGTGCGTGATATAGGTACCACTCTCCCCCTTATGCTCACTTGCTGGCACATAAAAAGTGGCTGTGTCTCCACTTACACTTGCCTCATGCCAAACTAAATCGTCCTGACCGTTTGCATTTGTCCATGTCGGCATCTGTACTCGGCTAATTCCTGCCGGTGCATTTAGCTTCGCTGTCACGCGATAACCAGAAGCGCTTACTTCGGTAACACTTACATCTCCAATTGATAGTGTTGCAGATGGTGCTGACGGGGCTGGCACATTCACATTAATTCCCCTTAATGGTGCCAACTGCCCTGTCTTATCATAGACATACACATGCGTGATATACGCACCACTCTCCCCTTTATGCGCACTTACTGGCACATAAAAGGTCGCTGTATTTCCACTTACACTCGCCTCATGCCAAACCAAATCGTCTTGACCGTTAGCCTCTGTCCAAGTCGGAAACAACACTCTACTGACACCTGCATCTGCCGAAAATGTGACATTGACACGATAGCCAGATGCTGACTGCTCCGTCACGCTTGTCGATACTATTTGTACATTCGCAGCATTTGTGACAGTTGGCACTGCGCCAATCAGTAAAGAAGCTGCGATCACAGCTGCTATTTTTCGTCTCATAAAATTCTCCTTTCCGATCGCTAGACGTATATACAACTGCTCCGGGCGATCCCTTTGTTGATACACGTATTTATCCCTTTTGGGCATTTTTCTAACCCACATTATACTGGATGACGTAATTATTTGCAAGTATCAGCTTGTGGACAGCTCACCCAAGTTACAATGCAATCTTGTAACACTACCGGGACATGCGTAGTGGTGGGCTGAGACGACTGTGCTTTACGAGGCGATTCCCATGTGGAGCGGGCTTTCAAGATACACTACCGAAGAAATACTGTAAAAGGCGCCGCGGGAACAAGGGGCTCCGACAAAGCCAGCGTCGAAGCCCTCATATACTTCCGGGTTGTACTGCCAAAAACACGAAAAGGGCTGCCCACAAGCAGCCCTTTTGTATCCATATATCTATGCACGGAATTTTATGCTTCTTTTAATGCTTCCTCATATTTCTCGAGAATGATCTTCTGCACATAATCTCGTGTCTCTGAGTTAATGGGATGTGCAATATCACGATATTCTCCTGTTGCCGATTTACGGCTTGGCATCGC
>CAUCWU010000148.1 GCA_958446555.1 uncultured Lachnospiraceae bacterium
GCACGAGGAAGTTTGAATTTCGCATAAAAAAGAGAAAGGCAAAGGTATTGGATATGAGAGTTGGTATGGGATATGATGTGCATCGCCTCGTTGAGGGACGCAAGCTAATCTTAGGCGGCGTAGAGATTCCGTATGAGAAGGGCCTTTTGGGTCATTCAGATGCAGATGTGCTACTTCATGCAATTATGGATGCGTTACTTGGTGCAGCTGCGCTTGGCGATATTGGTCAGCATTTTCCGGATACAGATCCGGCATATGAGGGAGCATCCAGCATAGAATTGTTAAAAAAGGTAGGAGAGCTTCTGGAAGAGAATTGCTACTATATTAGTAATATTGATGCGACTGTGATCGCACAACGTCCAAAGCTTGCAGGATTCCGTGAGCAGATGAGAACAAACATTGCTGAGGCACTTCATTTGGAACTGGATCAGGTCAATATTAAGGCAACGACAGAGGAAGGTCTTGGTTTTACTGGAACTGGCGAGGGTATTTCTTCTCAGGCAGTTTGCTTGATTGATAAGCCGGAATTTTATATGGACGGCAATATTGGCTGTGGTGGCTGTGGCGGCTGCAGAAGTTAAAAAGCTTATGATGGAGTTCATGAGCGAAAAAATTTGAAAGGATAGAAAGTAATGGGAGGAATTGACCTATTTGGGTGTCTCTGGCTCTTTTTTGTGTACTCTTTTTTGGGATGGATCGCAGAAACTTGCTTCTGTATCCTAAAGTACCGCAAATTTATGAACAGAGGTATGCTAAACAGCCCGCTCTGTATTGTATACGGTTTTGCAGCAGTGGTCATCACTGTTGGCTTTCCGGAGTTGTTTGATGAGGTGCCGATTTTATTTTTAGGCTGTGTTGGTGTTTGTACGCTTCTTGAGTGGTTTACCGGTAAAATTTTGGAAAAATTGGACCGCAAGAAATGGTGGGATTACTCGTCAAAAAAGTGGAATTTGGATGGATATATCTGTCTGCAGTATTCTCTTCTTTGGGGTGTGCTCGGTGTTTTGTCAGTAAAATTTGTCACACCTGTGTTAATGAAGATGTACCATATGGTACCTTCATTAATCATGCACATTGCTCTGTGGGCATTACTTGGTGTGTTGGCAGTGGATGTCCTCGGATCTACCTATGTAATCCGTGGCAGTGCCAAGAGAAATGATACAATCCAGAAGATTGATCATGAGCTTTATAGCAGAAAAAAGCGCTTTGGTAGATGGATCGAAAAGCACATTTTGATGCGTGTGGAGAAGGCATATCCGGCAATTAACAATGCAGAGCGTCAGGAAAAGACAAAAATCACAGTTTTTGCGGAAGGCTGTAGTTTCTATAAGCTTGCGTTGCTGTTTTTCATTGGTGCTTTTGTCGGTGATCTGATCGAAACTGTGTTTTGTCGAATCACGATGGGCTACTGGATGAGTAGAAGTAGTGTTGTTTGGGGGCCATTTAGCATTGTATGGGGCTTCGCGATTGTTGTGGCAACATCACTTTTGTACAATTATAGAAATCGTTCATCCTCTTTTATCTTTGTGATGGGTACTGTCCTAGGCGGTGTCTATGAATATCTGTGTAGTGTGTTCACTGAAATTGTATTTGGAAAGATTTTCTGGGATTACAGTGGCTTTATGTTTAACATTGGTGGCCGAGTGAATCTGCTGTACTGTTTCTTCTGGGGAATTGCAGGTGTGGTATGGCTGAAGGTGGCATATCCATTTATCTCAAAATGGATTGAGAAAATTCCGATGACCATTGGAAAGGTGCTTACCTGGTGTTTGATTTTATTTATGGCAGTTGACAGTTTGGTGTCAGCAGCTGCCTTGATTCGTCAGGATCAGCGTGGAAATAACATTCCTGCTAGTAATGCAGTGCAGCAGTGGCTGGATGAAAACTATGACGATGAGGCACTTTATAAGGTTTATCCGAAAGCAAAGAAGCCAAAAAAGGTTGACAAATCCCAAAACATCACATATAGTAACACTAGAAATGATGCAGCACTGTAATGAGCTTTAAATGACAGTGTCACATCATAAAATTAAAAAAGCTTCGAAAGGCTTTGAACGGAGAGAGTACTGTTGTAACAAATGTCAGAGAGAACAGGTCTTGGCTGAAAACCTGTTTCATGGAAGACAATAGGAAGTGCATCCGGGAGCTGACTGTGTGAATGAGTAGCTCAGTCCGCTGGCTGCGTTATCGCCGGCTGCTTTTGCAGCATGAGTGTTGACAGTTTGTCTTCACAGGAGTGGAACCGCGGATTTATTCGTCTCCTGGCGTTTGCCAGGGGACTTTCGTTTTATATAGGGTTCCTTTTGAAGCAGAAGGGAGTGGTATGAGAATCGTTCAATATGTACTCGATGAAATACGACTGATCAAGGAGCGGGACCCGGCAATTAATTCGTCGGCCGAGGTGTTTTTGTATCCCTGCTTTTGGGCAATCCTTTGGTATCGACTTGCTCATAAGTTGTATCAAAAGAAGCACTACTTCGTGGCGCGTATGATTTCCCAGCGAACAGCCCGAAGAACCGGCATTGAGATTCATCCGGGTGCCAAGATCGGAAAAGGTCTTTTTATCGATCATGGGCACGGAGTGGTAATTGGAGAGACGGCTGAGATTGGCGACAATGTCACGCTGTATCAGGGGGTTACGCTTGGTGGTACCGGAAAAGAGCATGGAAAGCGCCATCCAACGATTGGAAACAATGTGATGATCAGTGCAGGTGCGAAGGTTCTCGGCTCCATTACCATTGGAGATAACTGTAAGATTGGTGCAGGAAGCGTTGTATTAAAGCCGGTTCCACCCAATTCTACGGTAGTTGGTGTGCCGGGGCGTGTTGTCAAGCGCGACAATGTGCGTCTTCCGCAGAGCGATCTCGATCAGGTTCATCTGCCAGACCCGGTGCTTGCTGATATTGAGCAGTTAAAGCATCAATATGCGCAGCTCTACAAAAAGCTAAACAAATCTCAGGTTAAAACACAAAGAAGGAAGGAAAGAACATGGAAATCTACAATACATTAACGAAGAAAAAAGAAGAATTCAAACCACTTGAGCCAGGAAAGGTAAAAATGTATGTGTGCGGACCAACCGTATACAATTACATTCATATCGGAAATGCGCGTCCGATGATCGTATTCGATACAGTTCGTCGCTATATGGAGTACAAAGGCTACGATGTCAACTATGTTTCTAATTTTACTGATGTAGATGATAAGATCATCAAGAAGGCAAATGAAGAGGGCGTAGATGCCTCGGTTATTTCTGAGCGTTTCATCAATGAGTGCAAAAAGGATATGGCTGGTATGAATGTAAAGCCAGCAACCACTCATCCGCTTGCCACACAGGAAATTGACGGTATGATCGATATGATCAGCACATTGATTGAGAAGGGCCATGCTTATGAGAAGAACGGCACTGTTTATTTCCGTACAGCAAGCTTTAAGGATTATGGTAAGCTTTCTCATAAGAACTTAGATGATCTTCAGTCCGGTTTTCGTGATCTGAAGGTAAGCGGCGAGGAAGAAAAGGAAAGTCCACTTGACTTTGTTTTGTGGAAGCCAAAGAAGGAAGGCGAGCCATATTGGACCTCTCCGTGGAGCGATGGTCGTCCAGGTTGGCATATTGAGTGCTCTGTTATGTCTAAGAAGTATCTTGGCGAGCAGATTGATATTCACGCAGGTGGCGAGGATTTGATCTTCCCTCATCATGAGAATGAGATCGCACAGAGTGAGGCATGCAATGGAAAAGAGTTCTCTCATTACTGGATGCACAATGCATTCTTAAATATTGACAACAAAAAGATGAGCAAGTCTCTTGGCAACTTCTTACTAGTAAGAGACATTGAGAAGAAGTATGATCTTCAGGTGCTTCGTTTCTTTATGTTAAGTGCTCACTACAGAAGCCCATTAAACTTTAGTGCTGAGTTAATGGAAGCAGCAAAGAATGGTCTTGATCGTATCTTAACCTGTGCTGCATGGCTGCAGAATCAGGCATCAAACGAAGGTGAGCTGACAGAGAGTGAAAGTGCAGTTGTAGAGGAAGCAAAGAAATATATTGCCAAATTTGAGGCTGCTATGGAGGATGACTTCAATACAGCCGATGCAATTGCAGCTGTATTTGAGCTTGTAAAATATATTAATACCAATAAGAGCGATGAGCTTTCAGGAGCAGCTGCAAAGGCACTCTACGCAATTTTAAAGCAGCTTTGCGATATCCTTGGCATTATCATTGAGAAAAAGGAAGAACTTCTTGACGATGATATTGAGGCACTGATCGAAGAGCGTAAGCAGGCAAGAAAGGCAAAAAATTTTGCACGTGCCGATGAGATTCGTAAGGAGCTTGCCGACAAAGGAATTCTTCTTGAGGATACCAGACAGGGTGTTACCTGGAAGCGTGTGTAAGCTGCATTCGAATTTTTAAGCACACAAGAAAGAGGAACACAGATTAATGGAACAAAAGGAAGAACTGCTCGAGCAGATTCAGAACACATTTTCATTGAAGCAGATGTCTGCAAATGAGTATTCGCCGCTTGTATTGGCCTATATTGGAGATGGAATTTACGATATGATTGTCCGCACAATCTTTGTCAGCCGTGGAAATACGCAGGTCGATAAGCTTAACAAACAGGCAAGTAGCATTTGTCGTGCATCCGCGCAGGCAGCAATTGCATTTGCGATTGCACCGCTTTTGACACCGGAAGAGGCTTCTGTCTATAGAAGAGGCAGAAACACGAGATCCTTCACAAAGGCGAAAAATGCAACAATGTCTGATTATCGCCATGCGACTGGACTTGAGGCTCTTTGCGGCTATCTATATTTAAATGGCGAGACCAAACGCTTAATGAATCTGCTTCTGGAAGGGTTTACGAGCACTGGACTGTTAACATTTGAGGGCGTATCAGATGCGCCCTCAGAAAATAACGCAATTGACGAAAGGAAATAAGAAGTAAATGGGATACCATGAATCATTAACAGAGGGCCGCAATGCGGTACTTGAAGCATTTCGAAGTGGAAAGACAGTTGATCGACTGTTTGTACTAGATGGCTGTCAGGACGGCCCGGTAAAGACAATTCTTCGCGAGGCCAAAAAGCAGGACACAATGGTTCAGTTCGTAAAAAAAGAGCGTCTGGATCAGCTTTCCGAGACAAAGAATCATCAGGGTGTCATTGCATACTGTGCAGCATGTGAGTATGCAGAGGTTTCTGATATTTTAGAGAATGCAAAAAAGAAGGGCGAGCCACCGTTTATCATTTTGCTTGACGGAATTGAAGACCCACACAATTTGGGCGCAATTATTCGTACAGCCAATCAGGCAGGTGCGCACGGTGTGATCATTCCAAAGCGAAGAGCCGTAGGTCTTACTGCAACAGTTGCCCGTACCTCTGCCGGTGCAGTCAACTACACACCAGTTGCAAAAGTCACCAATTTGGTTTCTGTAATGGAAGACTTAAAGAAAGAAGGGATGTGGTTTGTCTGCGCCGATATGGATGGCGAGGAAATGTACTCTCTGAATTTAAAGGGACCGATCGGTCTTGTCATCGGAAACGAGGGAGAGGGCGTATCCAGACTCGTAAAAGAGCACTGCGATATGGTCGCTTCCATCCCAATGAAGGGTGATATCGATTCACTAAATGCATCCGTTGCAATGGGCGTACTGGCCTATGAGATCGTAAGACAGAGACGGTCTTAAGGATTGATACTAGATACCTAACGAATTACTCTGCTTTGGGTATCCATGCAATATAGACACAATTTGGCCCTCTAGCTGTACAAAGGGCCAAATTGATGCCTTTTTTAATAAAAATAAAAAAAACTTGAAAAAAGTGTTGACAAAGTGATAAGAAAGTAGTATAGTAATGCGTGTCGAGCGAAACAAACGAAGTTCGACGGATAAGCTGATGTGGCACAGGTGGTAGCGCACCTCATTGGTAATGAGGAGGTCACGGGTCCGAGTCCCGTCATCAGCTTTTTAATGAGGCTTCCTAGGTTGATAGGAAGCCTTTTTTGCATTATAAATACATACGCGAAAAAGGTTGACATTTAAAGTTCTTTTATATATCCTAATAGGTAAGTGGCATTGTGCCTGAAACCAAAGGAGGAACACTATGGAGAACAAAGACATCGTCTTAGAAGAAAACAAAGAAGAAAAGACGACAGGCTCTAAAAATTTTATAGAGATGATCATTGACAAAGATCTAGCAGAGGGAACATACGATCATGTTCAGACCAGATTCCCACCGGAGCCAAACGGTTATCTGCATATCGGACATGCAAAGTCCATCCTGTTAAACAGTGGACTGGCAAAGGAGTATAACGGAAAGTTCAATCTTCGTTTTGATGATACCAATCCGACAAAGGAGAAGACTGAGTTCGTTAAGTCCATCACAGAGGATGTAAAGTGGCTGGGTGCTGATTTCGAGGACAGACTGTTCTTTGCATCCGATTACTTTGATCAGATGTATGAGTATGCTGTATTCCTAATCAAAAAG
>CAUCWU010000149.1 GCA_958446555.1 uncultured Lachnospiraceae bacterium
TCTGCTTCTTCGCTGTTCATCTCAGCATATTCAGTTGCCCAACCATCAACAAATGCGGTCTTCACTGCATCCCAGTCGCCAGTTCCCTGTGCATACTCAAGAAGTGCGCTACCTACACCGTTTTTCCAGTTCTCAGACGGCATTGTGGTGAAGCACCATGCAACGGACTCTTTACCTGCTTCAATATACTCATTTGCTGCAGTTACTAACGGATTCTGTGCCTGATATTCTTCAGTGAAAGTATCAAACGGAGTTACAAATCCCATGTCCTGAGACAGAGAAGTTCTTCCAGCATCGCTAGTGATTACCCAGTTCAAGAAGTCGAGTGTTGCCTGAATATCTTCCTCAGATGCCTTGCTGTTTACGCACCAATAGTTCTCACTTCCGGTACACAGGCCCTGATTTTCCTCACCCTCTACACCAATGTAGATTGGAAGCATACCCAGATCTTCGTCTGCTACTTCGTTGTCTTTGATATCATTGTAAGCCCAAGTACCATTCTGATAGAATACTGCCTCGCCAAGTGCAAACTCAGAAGCTGCATCCTCACCAGTCTTGCTGGAAAGTACAGTCGGCTCACATGTAGAATCTGTGATGTACAGATCAAAAATCTGCTTGTAGTTATCAAGATAAGTTCCCTTAATAGCATCAGTAGAACCAATACCATCTGCCTTGTACTCATAGTAGATCGGCAGGTTTGCCAGATGTGTCTTAAATCTCCAGTCAGAAGAAGAATCAAATCCTGTGGAAGCGAAAGCACCTTCAATTCCCAAATCATCTTTCTTTGCCTGAATATCATCTGCTACTGCTTTCAGAGTTTCAAAATTGTTAATCTCATCAACAGAAGAAACAACAGCTCCATCAGTTGCAATGTAATCATTCAAAAGTTTCTTATTATAAATCAGGCCATAGGTCTCGATTACATAGGCGATACCTGGTACAGATCCGTCATCATTCTTCAGTGCAAAATCATCACTCTTTAAATGCTTGTAAATTTCACTGTCCTTCAGATCATAGCAGTAATCCTTCCATGTAGCCAGACCAACTGGTCCGTTTACCTGGAACAATGTCGGTGCCTCTGACTTAGCCATCTCAGATTTCAAAGTGGACTCGTAAGTTCCGGAAGCTGCTGTAACAACATCTACCTGCACACCAGTCTCTTCGGTGTACTTTTCTGCCAGTTCCTTCCACTGATCTGCCTGCTCTGGTTTGAAATTCAGATAATAAACTGTTCCTGTTGCCTCGTCTGCTGATACCAGTGTAGCTGGGAGCATACCCATTGCCATGGTTGCTGAAAGTCCAAGTGCTGCAATTTTCTTTACATTCTTCATTTTGAAATCCCTCTTTCTTTCATAAAATAAATGAATAATTGTTCCGACTGGAATGTTCTGGAAACGTTGTCAGTAACGTTTCCGGTAACGTTTCCGGTTGATGGCTTTATACCATCACCAATTAGATAGTTTGACAAGTGCTTTTTTAAAAAATTTTGTTTTTTGTTTATTTTATTTATTTTAATCATGCGCTTTTTGTGCAATTTTCACATCTATTAAATTCTTTTATTCTTAATCTTCAAAGCATGTTATGTGATTATAGACATATGGCAAAATTATTAATATTCCCAATATTGTAGCATGCCCTAAGGTGAATGGTTTTCACGATACTGACCAATAAAAATAACAATCATCTTGCGGATGAAAATAGTATATGGTATCATTTCCGTGTAAAACAAAGCTGCTTTTAACACTTAGTCAGCTTTCGATTTAAAATCAAAAGGAGCAACAAAAATGGACAACTTTATATTCAGCATTAATGCAACTCTTCCGATCTTTTTAACCATGGTTCTCGGACTTGTATTTCGCAAGATCGGTGTGTTTGATGATGCTTTTACTAACAGAATGAACAGCTTTGTATTTAAATTTGCACTTCCTGCACTGCTGTTTGAAGACTTATGGGAAGAGAACTTTTATCAGGCCTGGAATGGTGGCTTTGTACTTTTTTGTTTCTGTGCTACTCTTGGCTGCATCATTGTATCTACTGCCTTGTCATCCTTTTTGAAAGATAAATCTGACCGGGGTGAGTTTATTCAGGGTTCTTACCGCAGCAGTGCAGCTATTCTTGGCATCGCCTTCATCGTTAACATTTATGGGCAATCAGGCATGGCGCCACTTATGATTATCGGAACTGTGCCACTTTATAACATTTGTGCAGTGGCCGCACTGACGCTGACATCTCCGGCACTATCATCTGCTAAAAGTGATCCAGCCTCTGAAGCTTCAGCATCAAAATCAACTTCAGTTTCTAGTAGTGACCGCCTTTTTCGTACTATAAAAGGCATAATTACAAACCCAATTATCCTAGGCATCGCCGTAGGTTTTGCCTGGTCACTTCTTAAACTTCCGCATCCAACCATCCTTCAAAAAACAGTACATAACCTCGGCGTACTTGCCACACCGCTTGGTCTGATGGCAATGGGAGCATCCTTCGACATCAAAAAAGCCTTCTACAAATTAAAACCGTCAATAGCCTGCGCATTTTTAAAGCTTATCGGCTATTCCGGCGTTCTTATGCCAGTCGCTATTGCTCTAGGTTATCGCAATGAAGCACTTGTTGCCATTCTCGTTATGCTTGGATCTGCCACAACAGTCAGCAGCTACACAATGGCAAAAAGCATGGGGCACGAAGGTACACTAAGTGCCAGTGTCGTCATGCTGACAACACTTTTGTCTGCATTCTCGCTAACTGCCTGGCTGTTTATATTAAAGACAATGGGCTTCATTTAATTTCTCACATTACAAAAATACCGCAAGCTTTTGTTAGCGGTAGCAATGGCAAAAAGCTCTATCAATAACTTTTTGCCATTCACGTCATAGAAGAATCTTATTTACAGACTTTTTCTCATAGTCTCGCAGATGACTTTATCCCATATTCTATAATGAATGAGCTTTATGAAGCAAAGCCTGGCACAAACAAACAAATGCTAACAGTCGAAGGTGCTACCCACGCTAACTCACTTTATCTTCTTGGCGAAAGCTATTGGAATAACGTTTTTGATTTTATTAACAGCTATATAAAATAAATTTTTGTAAAACAAGCGGAGGCAAACAATGTTTACCCCCGCTTGTATCATTTGTACTTTTCAAGACATGAAAATCATATTAGAATAAACGCTGTTTTCTGGATTTCCTCCCTTTATAAATTCAGCATCTACTGTTTTGCGATAAAACATCTCGGCATCACCAACCCAGCCAATAACTGCATAACCATATCCATATTCCTTCATAGCATAAAGCGTTCTTAATAGAAGGGACTGACCAACATTTTTTCCACGATAATCGGGATGCACACCAATAGGTCCGAAAAAGCCCTTCGCTGATGAATCATAACATGCAAATCCGATAACCTTTTTATTTTCTACCGCAATAAAACACTTTGGCATCTCCTGCATAATGGCATGCTCTGCTTCATATACCCAGCTGTCTGAAAAATTGCTCTTGATAAAGTTTAAAATTGCTCCCTTATCACCTACAAATGCTCTCTTGATCTGAATTGTATCTTTCCTATCCTCTAACTTAGGAAGTCTGTACAAATTTGTGATCATATCATTGCCTTCCATATTTGATTCTCCTTTTTATTCCCTTTATTTTTTAACTATCTTTTCTTATTGTTCACACGATTCTTTAATCGTATTCCAGATACAGTCAGCTGCAAATTCTGAGCCTTCTCTTGATGCATGAGCATTATCTTCTGCATACATTTCCACTTCCGGATGATTTTTACGATATTCCCACCACAGCTCTCCGACTGGTGCTAAAAGCGCATTTGCCTCTTCTGCAGCCTGTCGAAATGCTTTTGTCATGCGCGCCTGTTGATCTGGCTCATCCTTCTTTGCCCATGTCATATACACAAGCGGCTTTGCATTTGCCTCGCGAATCCATGTATTCAGCTGTCTAACTGCATCAAACAATTTTTCCTCTGGTCCAAATGGATGTGAGTGCTCCTGAAGTACAACATAATCATAGTGACCATATAAAATATTAAATCTCACATCTGGCTCCTGAACATGCTGCTCCAAAAACCATCCTCCGTGAGCAATCATCGTTACCTCACAATCATATCCTTCTTTTCTAGATTTTTCTGCCACCATATTTGGCATATCATTGTAATAGGTATGACTGTTTCCGATAAATAAAATGCGTAATTTTTTCATTGTTTACCTCCGACAAATATATGTGTATAAATTACTTTATTAGTATCTTAGCGTACTTAAATAGTAAAGTCAAGCCAAAACACTTACCTAAGCCAAAAGCAGCACAAGCTGATGTCGCCTGTCATTTGTATACTTACTGTCTGACTTTCTTGTTTAATTGATCCAATCTGCTCAAACGGCACTGTGATATCTGAATAGATTGGCTCACAAATCTTTTGCTGTTCTCCTCGCTCTTTTTTCGCATTGTTATCTAGTCCAAACATTGATATTGGCTCATACAGGCGCGTATCACCGCTCCAAAAGGCTGCTCTTTTTCCATTCACACATAGTTCGATACTGCCGCCCTTTGCGCTCTTTGCCAGAAAATGGACTTCGCGCGCCTCCATTACTTGACAGTCACGCCATTGCAGTAGCGCTGGCTTTTCTTTATCTTTTGCTGTTGCTGCTGTAAGTGCCATGATTCCCTGTGTCAGTTCAATGTTCTCATATTCGTCAAAATGATCTGCTCTGATGCGCTTTGTCAATACTCGCGTTTTTGTTTTTTCACCAGCAAGGAAAATAGTATCATGAAGTGGTGTCTCTTTGCTTGATGAACCCACAAAAATCATATAATTTCCTTCCTCTACTAAAAAACTTTCACTTATGCAGTCATAAAAACGAAGCTCATTAATAGAAATACGCTTTATAACATGTCTTACTTCATCTGGCGCAATATCATGAAGTCGTTCAAATGCAAGAAGCTGACAGCGTGGCTTCGGAACACGAGATTTTGGCGCTGATGCATAAATCTGAATAACCTCATCGCTAGTCTGTTTTCCCGTGTTTTTAACATCAAATGCCACTTCTATATGTGCTAGATCTGACATATAAACAGAGAGATTTGAATATAAGAACTTTGTATAAGTCAGTCCATGACCAAACGGATACAGCACCTCTTTGTCAAAATAACGATATGTCCTCTTTCCCCGAATAATGTCGTAATCATCAATATCAGGCAAATCATCATCGCTGTTATACCATGTCATATTCAATCGCCCAGCTGGTGCATTTTTACCATATAATGTCTGAGCCATTGCCGTTCCCATATCCTGGCTTCCTGTCGCGCTCCATACAATCGCTGGAAGCGTATTCTGTACAGTATGAATCGTGTACGGATAATTGGAGAATAAAACACAAATAGCATCTGGCTTTATTTTACAAATCATTTTTGCCAGTTTTTCCTGATGCGGCGGCAATGCAAGTGTTGTGCGGTCAATTTCTTCCTTTGCATTAACCATAGGATGACAGCCAAGTGCAAGAATTACTGTCTTTGCACACTGCATAAGACGCTGTACTTCTTCAAAGCCATCTACGACAGTCTCCATTAAAAAGCTGCTTCCCTCTCCAGTCAGTGCAGAATAGAGTTTTTTATCCTTGCTAATCTGAATTGGCTGATCAAAACGATTAGTAAGCTGTACTACTCCATTCCCTGCAGGAATGATGTGAAAAATCGCTGTGACAAACCAGTCAAATGCAGCATCCTTTACTGCCACCAGTGCTCCATCCTCCTCTTCACTTTGACGGCGTCCCTTTGAAATAGTTGTCACATACTTTCCTGTACGCTCACATCTAAGATTGATACGTCCATCGCCCCAATCCTCTTTCACAAACAGATCTGCCTTATCTGACAGACAAAGTCTGCCATCCTCCTGAACTGCCACATACTGATCGCCAGTGCGAAGCGTTATGCGATCCCAGCCATCCACACAGCGAATTTTCGTATTCAAAAGCTTTTCTAGGCCTTCTTTTAGCGTACTCTTATGATGTGGCTCACCACCGTACCAATCCTGATACCAGGCATCACAAATCGGTCCAACTAAAACTGGATCTTTATGAAGAGTTTCTGACAATGGCAAACGATTATCTTCATTTTTAAGAAGAACAATTGATTTTTTTGTTAGCTCCAGACAAATTTTCTGCGCTTCGTTGCTGCATAAATCTTTTTCTGTAACTCTGTCATACGGATTTTGTACTGTATCATCAAACATACCTAGCTTTAATTTTGTACGAAATACATTACGAATAGCCTCATCCATCTCATCTTCAGATAAAAGACCATATTCCAATGCTTCCCGCGCTGCTTCCTCTACAACCAGCATAGGATCAGCTTTCTGCCATACACCGTTTGGAACAAAAGCAGGGAATCAGAAACAGCAG
>CAUCWU010000150.1 GCA_958446555.1 uncultured Lachnospiraceae bacterium
TTAAGCAGTAATCTGAAAAAGGAAACGCTGGTAGAAAGAATAAGGTATCAGGGATGAAGTCTCCACGCCCATGCGGTGCATAGCTCCTATGGACGTGGTATCAAAAGCGGAGCTTCGCTCCGAAAATACACACTAAAAGCTATGACCGATGTTTGTAAAGTTTTTGATGCCGTGCTACTTACGTCTCTCGAACGCAGACGAATGAGCCTATCGCTAGCCGTGCATGCAAAGGACTGTTCACGAAGCCCTCTATCCATTGGCGAATGAAATCTTTGGAATACTTAGATCCAGATCTTTTCAACCTGCCTTGCAGGGCGTGTCCGGATGACGCAGTTTCACTACTTATTTCTTTTTATTTGCAACACGTTGTTTCTGTCTATTAGGAACTGAGCTTGGATTTAAGCTTTCAAATCCAACAGAAGCAGGAGTTGCCAGAAAATGATAATCCTTACATGCATCCCATGCATGTGGAAACGCTTTTCGAAGGATATTAGCAGCTCCATTGCAGTCTGCATTGATGCAATAGCCTTCTTTGCACAGATATAATCCACGCTCGATACGGCGTCCGGAGAATACCGGATTACTGTTTTCCTTTCCGTATACCGGAATAAAGTCACTAGCAGTACAGTCTGCCTTTGAGGTATAGCTTTCTTCCTGCCAAATCACCTCAATGCCAGCAATCAAAGCCTTATAGGAGATCATCCAGCAAAGCCTTTCGTGAGGTATGGAGACAAACTTCTGATTATTCTTCTTACTCATGGATGCGTGTTGCTTCCATAAGCGATTGGTTCCAACAACGAGAATGCCAATCCGATGAGCGATACAGTAACGAATAATTGCTGTACTAAGTTTGTGCATTTGATCTTTGAGAAAACAATCATGTTTCAAAGAAAGATTGTTTAAAAATGCAGAGGATGCATGACTGTGTTTCTTTCCTTTTGTGAGGATGGATACAGCACTTGCCCTTTGTTTGGCGAAGAACTGATTTGCGGACAGAATGGCACCGCCCTTGTATACAACAGACGAGCCGTCTGTGCATGCGATAGCTGCGATGTTATCGGTTCCCAAATCCATTCCTGCCATATTCGGCAGATCTAGATGAAAAAATGGAGTCATATCTTCAATGACAAAGATCATGATATACTTTCCATAGTAAGGCTTAAACACAATCTCACGAAGATCGGAAGTGCCATTCAGATAAGAAAGAGGAATCCTGCTATGATCCATCTTAGGCAATTTCAGAAAGCACCCTTTTCCATCTTTTGTCGGATAAAGTGCTGCATCCTGATTTGTCACCTTAAAAGTCTTCTTATCCGCTTTGCAATAGCCGGGCATTTTCGGTTTTCCCGTAAAGGAAGAAGGATCTTTCTTATAGGCTTTTAATGCTTCAAGCCAAGCTTTAAAGTCAGTCACTGCCTGTCTTACAATACTCTGTGCTGTTTGCATGGGCAGACCTGCAAAAAAGTCGGGATTCCTATTTGCACGCAAAATCTTGTCTAACGACGGATAGGAAAGAACGCGACGACAGGAGAAATTGCCATAAGCCTCTTTCGCGCACTCAATTTCGTCAAAGACAGACTGCTCTAATGGAGTACGATTATCTCCCTTGTCCCACCCTGTAAAGACCTGACGGATACGAAAAAGAGCAGCATTATACAGTGCTTTTGCAAGTTTTGAATACTGCTCTGCAAAAGCAAAGATCTGTTTAAAATTATCTTCTGATAAGATCATCGGAACTGCCTTTTTCATAATGGATGTACCTCTTTACAATAATTTATTTCTATGCTATTATTATACCATAAAAATAAATGGATGTAAAGAGAAAAAAGAACATATGTACAAGAAAAAGTTAGGGCAAACGTATTATACCAATCGACACAGTTGTTTTTTATTACAGTATCATATAGTACTGGTAACAAAGTACCGTCGTCCGGTTTTAACCGGGGCTGTTAAAGAACTGGTCTATCAAGTAATACAGGATATCTTCGACGAGAAAGATTTGGTAATCTTAGAAATGAATGGGGAAGCGGATCATATCCACATTTTGTTCGAAGCAGATCCATTCACTGCACCGGGTACACTGGTAAATGTCATTAAAACGAAAACAAGCCGTTATGCAAGAACACAGTATGGTGATACCATTCTGAAAGAATCATGTCAGGATTCCTTGTTTTGGAGTAACAGCTATTTTACTATAATTGCAAACGAAAACAGTTTGCAGCTGATACAAGAGTACATTAACAACCAATAAGTTACAAAAAGGCATTCACCCACGCCCATGCGGTGCGTAACTCCTATGGACGTGGTACTCTGCCTACTTTGATAGAACCAGCGGGACAGGTAAAATGGCTTTTTTATTGTCCCACTGGCTCACCTAATTTAACTCTACGATCCGTCTACTGTAATCGAAGTGGATTGTTTTCTTTGAATCTGATCAAGGGAATTGATGACCGAAATGGCGGATATGACAATACAAAAGGTCGTGTATTGAAAAGCATAGATTCTGATGGTACAATAAGTAAAAATTGGAAGGAGAGACGTACTATGGTAAAGCCAATTATGAAAGATATATTTTTCCTTGGACAAAAATCAGAGGAAGCAATAAGGGCTGACTTACAGGTAGGAAAAGATCTGGAAGATACACTTGAGGCAAATCGCGAGGGCTGTGTAGGCATGGCAGCGAATATGATTGGCATTAAAAAGAGAGTGATCATTGTCAACATGGGTTTGGTGGATCTTGTCATGTTCAATCCAGTTTTGTTAAAGGCAGATACGCCGTATGAGGCAGAGGAAGGATGTTTGTCACTTGTCGGTGTGAGAAAAACAACGCGCTATCAGAATATTGAGGTTGAGTATACTGACAAAAACTGGAATAAGAAGAGAATAAAGCTTAGTGGCTGGTATGCGCAGATATGTCAGCATGAGCTGGATCATTTGGATGGAATTATTATTTGAACTAGCGGGACAGTAAAGAAGCCATTTTACCTATCCCTATTGGATCTTCAGGAGGAGGGTAGCAATGCAGAAGGACTTTGAAAGGTGTTGCCATTTTCTCGCACAGATGATGGAAAAGTATGGTGCAGAGGTTTTGCGAGATATCGCTGTAGAGATTCAGTATGAACCGGAGCTTTTGGGTTTGGATGTGGATGGTAAAAAGTCCAGACTGGTAGCCTATGTAAAGGGTTTTGCAGAATATCAAAAAAGGGCAGCATAATGTAAGGGAGGTATTTTGGAAAATTCCAGAAAACCTTACTAAATACATAAAAGTTCTTGTTGAATATAAGTTGGACCGATGATAGAGTAGAGTTGGGACTTATGATAAGTTGTAGAAATGGAGATAAAAGATATGGAAGTATCAAAAACTGACTGGAAGTTATATAGAAGCCGTATCGCAGAATGGCAAGAGGCGTATATGGAAAAATTGATTCAGGAATATGTTCAGCTTCTTAGTGTGGAAGAGAAGGCTTCGGATAAGTTTTGGATGCTGGAAAAGCGAATTAAGCAAGATAGAAAGCATCCTGGGATAATTATTGAGATGAATAAAGGAAATATGATTTTCGACATTGTTTCTTTGATTAATCTGAGTGTGATTACAATGGAAAATCTAGACGGGTTTAGTGAGGAATTGAAAGAAAGAGTAGAAGAATTAATTATTGGTAGGGAGTGGTACTAAAATGAACAAATTAGTGGAATTTTTAAAGAAACACTGCATTATATCGGTAGTGCTTATAGGAGTAGCTGCTTTATTGATAATGAAATTCATCATGTATTTGTTTAAGAAAATAATTGTTTTTATAGTGGGAAAAGCCAATTCTTTGATATATTATTTTGTATCTCAACAATTTGCAAATCAGCTGATGAAATTTAGTAACATAGCAGAGTGTACATGGATGAATGCAGTTATTAGTTACTTGGAATTGTGTATTATTTTTGTTGTAATATGGATCGTGTTTGCGGTGATTATGGCGATTATGGTTACTGTTGTGGAAAAAATTATGGATTTGTTAAAAAGTTTAATTTTGGGCAAAAGCCATGAACGAAGCTTGCGATATAATACTTTTCAAGTTTGGTTCTTAAAAGTGAGTGCAGATGTTAATATATTAATATTTTGGATTAAGTTCAATATTTGCGGTGTTAGAGCTTCTGGAGAAACAGATATTTCGATGGTAAAGAAGACTAAAGTTTTTACGATGGAAAGTATAATTTGTTTTGTGAAAAGTTGTTTGAGATTCTTTTTTGATTGTTCAATTGTACATCTGGTATTTGCAGTTTATGTTGTTTATATTTATTATTTTCAACTGATTCAAGATTATTTTGCAAGCTTTTATAATTTTTTAAAATCAAATGTATTTTCTGTTTCTGATGCAATAGATTTTTTTGAATTTGTTTCCATTATCTTTTTGTTGGGATACATATTTCTTGATGTAAAACATAGGGCAACTGGTTATTCAGAGATAAGAACGGAACGTTTTAAGGAATTATTTCAAATGGAAGAGAAACTTCTAAACATTTTAAGAAATATTAACTACGCGCTAGAAACAAATATAGATGTCATTGTTGATAGAAAACCATATATTTTACAAGCTGGGGCAAAAAATCTTACAGGAAAAGACTGCTATATTTATGATAAAAAAATAGAATATGAAGATAAAAAGTATTGGGATAGTCTGCATCAGGATGATACATATTTTCAACTACGCGACCTAATAGAAATGAACGAAGAATTTGATAGCCTTAGTGAATTAAATGAAGAATTTAAGAAATCCTCACTTAGTTATTCGAATATATATTTGATTGATCACGAAACGATGCTGACTAAATTAATTCATTTTTATTTTCCGGGACGAGAGAATTTTGAGTATAAAAAAACGCAATTGTTTTGTAAAAGTAGTATGGAAAAATGGTTTGAAAGACGCTTTATAAAACCAACCGCACATGGCGATGAGAAAAAATATTATACAGAAGAACAAGCAAATGAAGTAATTTTGGATGCATCATGTGCCTTAGATTTTGAATTAATGCATGCACTCGAGTTAGAAGTGTATTTAAGGCGGTATGAGAAGAAGATGATAAAACGATTTAAAAAGATTAACAAATTTTCTAGGTTTAACATTAACTAGTGTTTTGGGACATTGGAATGGAGGAATTGATTTTGAAAACAAGACAACTCAAATGCTACATCTACACCCGTGTATCCACCTCCATGCAGGTAGATGGTTACAGCTTAGATGCGCAGAAAGATAAATTACATAAATACGCTGATTACTAGTTTTTTGAAGATCATCAACATGAGCATATCGGCAAGCTGGCTTGTCTTGGCTGTGCTGATTCTCAGATTCGTTCTGAAGAAAGCTCCCAAATGGATCAATGTTCTGCTGTGGGGCATTGTAGCCATCAGATTGATTTGCCCATTCTCTTTTGAAAGCACATTGAGCCTAATTCCAAGTGTCGAAACCATTCCACTGAACATAGGCATGGATACCACCCCTACCATCAATAGCGGAATAAGTGCAATAAACAACGCAGTTAATCCCATCATCAGCCAGTCCAATACGCCGATGGCTGGTGCCAGTGTAAATTCGCTTCAAATCACTATTGGTATCTATGAATACATCTGGATTTTCGGCATGATTGCACTTGCACTATATACGGCTATCAGCTATTGGCGTTTGCGCCGCAAAGTTGATACTGCTGTTCGCTACAAGGACAACATTTTCCAGAGTGAGAATGTAAGCTCTCCGTTTGTGCTTGGCATCATTAAACCAAGAATCTACCTCCCGTTCAAAATAAACGGTCAGTATCTGGAACACGTTGTTGCCCACGAGCAGGCACACATTCGTCGTAAAGACCATTGGTGGAAGCCCATTGGTTTTCTCTTGCTGACGATCCATTGGTTCAATCCTCTCATGTGGCTGGCTTATGTTCTGCTGTGCCGTGACATCGAGCTTGCTTGTGATGAAAAGGTCATCAAGGAACTTGGCAACGAGCAGAGAGGGGATTATATGCAGGCACTTGTGGCCTGCAGCGTAAATCGTCGTATGATTGGCGCTTGTCCTCTCGCTTTTGGTGAGGTTAGTGTTAAGGAGCGCGTGAAGTCTGTGATGAATTATAAGAAGCCTGCGTTCTGGGTTATTATTATTTCGGTCATTGTTTGTGTCGGCGTCGCAGTTTGTTTCCTGACTAATCCCAAGCAAGATAGCTATACATTGCGAATTGTTGTTCCCGCAGGAAGTCAAGAGAAATTTGTATATACGGATGAGGAAGTCAGCACAATCAGAAATTCAATTAAAATATGGTCTGGTGATGGATTGGGTGATACGGAAGTCCTTTTATCTCCAGTCAACAAAACAACAGAAACCAGATACACAGCCACTTATCTTACACATGG
>CAUCWU010000151.1 GCA_958446555.1 uncultured Lachnospiraceae bacterium
CGACGCTTAGCATTCTCGGAAAGATTCTATCTGTGATCTTAATGTTGATTTTGATTGCAATTCCAATTTTAATCATTGTGATTTTAGTGCGACATGCGATTCTTCGCCATCAGTTAAAGACCGACAAGAGCGACAATGCCGCTCTCTACAAAGAGATTGGCCGCTTAAATAAGCAGGTTCTTACGTTGATGGATGAGAAAAACAGCATCTTGGCATTGAAGGTCAATGCAATGGGTGGAACCGAGCGTATCCCATATATGGGTGCGTCGGCTCTGACCGATGATGTGATCCCAACTGTGGATGCAGTGACAAACAGTGCATCAAAGGCAGCAGACCCAGGTGTGCCGCTGACAGGAACCGCAGCACTTGCTGCAGCTGCAGCCCAGTCCCACGGAAAGCTTCCGGCAGGGGCAGGAGTAGGCGCACCAGTTGTGCAGGCTGTTTTATCAGAAGCAAAGCTCAATATCGAACATCGTTTTCCAAAGCTTACTCTTGTGGATGAAAAGTATGCGGCAATCACACCTCCTGAGTATGACAACGAGATCTCACTTGAGGAGTTTGCTGAAGGATACCGCCGTTTTGCAGCCAGCCAAATGAAGCTCTACTATACACCTGAGATTGTGCGTCGTTTCGTCGCCGGTATGGCAGCCAGTAAGCTGTTGATCTTGGAAGGTATCTCTGGTACTGGTAAAACGAGTCTTCCGTATTCGTTTAGCCGTTATCTGACAAACCCAGCAACCATCGTATCGGTTCAGCCGTCATTCCGTGATCGTACTGAGCTACTTGGTTACTTCAATGAGTTTTCCAAACGCTTTAATGAGACCGAGTTTTTGCGAGCACTGTACGAGGCCAATTATCGACCGGACCCGACGCTTATTGTACTCGATGAGATGAACCTTGCTCGAATTGAGTATTACTTTGCCGAGATGCTATCCGTTCTAGAAATGCCAAACAAGGACGAGTGGGTGCTTGATCTGGTGCCGACCGCATGGGAGGGCGACCCGGTAAAGATGGATGGTGGAAAGATTCACGTTGCCGATTCCACTTGGTTTATCGGAACTGCAAACAACGATGACTCTACGTTTACGATCACCGATAAGGTTTACGACCGTGCAATGCCAATTGAGTTAAATGAGCGTGCCGATGCATTTGAGTGCGACCTTCAGCCGCATTGCAATGTGACAGCAGAGCATCTCGAGTATCTGTTCCAGAAGGCAAAGGTTGATTATCCGATCAGTGATGAGTTGATGGATAAGATGCAAAAGCTCGATAACTATCTGATCACTCGTTTCAAGCTTTCCTTCGGAAACCGTATCATGAAGCAGCTGTATGATTTCATTCCAGTTTATGTTGCCTGTGGTGGAACTGAGCTTGGCGGAATGGACTATATCGTTGCAAGAAAGGTATTAAAGAAGTTCGAGAGTATGAATGTTAGCTTCGTAAGAGATGAGATTACGGGACTGATCAATTATATCGAGAAGACATTCGGAAAGAGTGGAATGCAGGATAGTAAGGCATACTTAAGAAGAATTCAAAACATGTACTAATAATTTATGGGGCACCCGGTAGGTTACGGGGTGCCTCGTAAAACAGTTTTTCCTTTTTTTCGGGGAGGCAAGATGGCGAATACAATCAATGATTTATATGCGAAATATACGAATAAGGTAGAACGAACGCTGGAGAATGACCGATATTTCCAGTACTTATTTGAGATCGTTCAGGCAGGAAACAACACGATTCAGCAGAAAAATCGTGTCCTTCATAAGGTAGTAGATGAGCGGTGGCTGACAGTCGTAGAAGAAGGTCTGACATCGATTTTTAATATTGTGGATAAACCGCGCCGTTTTATCGCGACGACAGAGGAGGTTGTCCCGGTTGCATTGGCCAGAAAGATTACAGCTGACAGTGTGCGCCATTTAAGCCAGAATACGCAGTTTATCACGACAAATGCAAAGGGCGATATTCAGCCGACCAAGATTTTGAATGTCTCGACTGAGGAGAGCTTTGATCTGTATGAGAATCGCTTTGTCTATCATCTGATTCAGCGACTGTTTGCATTCGTCGATAAGAGAACGGATGTCATCTTCTGGTCAACTGGAGATGAAACTTGCAATACGATGAGCATGGAGAGTAAGATCGACGATGCTTACGAGGAGATTTCTTATAAAGTTGAGATGACCGTCAAAAATCGTCAGAGCTTTGCCGAAAACGACAATGACAACATGGATCTCTTTAAAAGAATCGACCGTGTGCGCCGTATGTCAAGAACACTTCGAGCCAGCTCCTTCTGCGATATCATGAATGGCTGTGCAAAGGTGCGAAGCCCGATCCAGAGAACGAACCTGATGATGAAGGACCCAGACTATCGAAACTGCTATAGGCTGTGGCAGTTTATTGAGAGCTACGATGAGGTTGGTTACAGCATTGAGGAGCAGGACACGGCTCTTGAGTTCGATGAAGAGTACCAGACTCAGATGTACATCAACTTAATTACCAATTATACGGTATTTAAGAGTCTTCTTGAGTCTGATCCAAGAAAGCTTACAGAGATTGCTTCCAAGAAGAGAAAGCCGATCAAGCCAAAGTTTATTAAGAAGATTCAGGAAGAGATTGTAGATGACTACAACATTCCTGATGTTGAAGTGAGAAAGGTCATTATCGAGGAGGTCACACAGGCACAGCTTGATGCTGAGGCAAAGCTTGCCGAGGAGACAGCGAATCGAGAAGAACTTGAAAATAGCCTTGCTGAGCTTCAGCAGTCAGCATCTGATCTAGAATGGCAGCTTGACGCACTGACTCAGCAGATGGAAGAGCTAGAGCAGCAGCGCGCCGAGATTGAAGAGAAAAAGAATGCCCTAGAGGCACAGATCGCTGAGGAGAGAAAGGCAAAGGAAGAGCTGCAGGCAGCGATGGAAAAGGCCGATGCCGAGGCAAGACTTGCAATTGACAATGCTGAGAATGAGGCAAAGCAGGCAGTCGAGGCAGCCCAGGGCGAAGCTGAGGAAGCAAAGAAAAATGCCGAGGTAGAAGTTGCGGCAGCTAAGAGCGAGTCGAAGGCCCAGATTGATTTGATTGAGCGTCAGGCAAAAGAGCGAATCGAATCCATTCAAAGCGAAACTGCAGCTCAAATCGAGTCGATTCAAAGTCAGTCGAAAGAGCAGATTGAGTCGATTCAGAGTCAGTCCAATGATGCAATTGACCGCACCAACAAAGAGGCAAGCGAGCGCATTGAGAATATTGAAACGGAGTCTGCTAAAAAGATAGAAGAGCTTCAGGCAAAGCTCAAACAAGCACTCGAACAGGCCGAGAAAGATAGAGCTGACAAGGAGAAGGCACTTGAAAAAGCAAAGGCAAACTCACTGTCACACTATATTGTAAATGCACTTCGAGGCCGTAAAGCGGCTGCAGATACTTCAACTGATATTGTAAATGCTGACAATGACGAGCATGATAAATCAGATCAGAAAGAGGATGAAAACAAGTAATGATAAGAAAGATAATCTGCGGAGTCATCAATACGCTTTCTGTTCTTGTCATAGCGGCAGCAATTGTAATTTTGTGTATGGTTCTTTTTACTGAGCCTGGAAAGCCACCGAATATTTTTGGCTTTACAATGCTTCGTATCACGACAGGAAGTATGGAACCAACGTATGCGACTGACACACTGCTTGTAGTAAAAAAAACAGATCCAAAAGAAATCATGGAGGGGGATGTGATCTCCTTTTACTCAACTGATCCGGCACTTGAGGGAGCAGTCAACACGCACCGCGTGGTTTCAATTAGCCAAGATGGAGACAATTACATCTACACGACAAAGGGAGATGCGAATAATGCAGCTGATTTATATGATGCGCAGTCACGCTATTTGATTGGAAAAGTGATTTGGTCATCGCTTTTTCTTGGAAAACTTTCGCGTCTGGCAGCAAATCCGTTAATCTTTATTCCACTTATTTTGATTCCACTGGCAGCAATATTGATTACAAATCTTGTCCATACAGTTCGCCTTGCAAAAACGATTGCAAGTGAGGAAGAGGAGGCAGCGGTCAAAGAAGCGATTAAAGCACTTCGCAAAGAACGAGAACAAAAGAAGTAAGCCATACAGTTCACGCGTCATGCCCCCGGAGGCTTATTGACTTTAAAGAACGTGAATGATATAATCGTAACGAAAAAAGCTAGAATCTACAGGTGGTCTAGAAAGGATATAATACCTATGCAGGGACGTACACACAATTGTGGCCAGTTAAGACTGGCAAATGTCGGCGAGGAAGTAAAGCTTGTCGGCTGGTATGAAAATCTTCGTAAGGTCAGCAAGAATCTTGGATTTTTGATTTTGAGAGACTTTTACGGAACGACACAGATTGTAGTAGAGACAGAGGAAATCATGGAGCAGCTGTCTTCTATCAACTATGAGTCTACAATCGAAATTATTGGAACTGTAAGAGAGCGCAGTTCTAAGAACGCAAATCTTCCGACAGGAGAGATCGAGGTAGTTCCAAGTAAGCTTACAGTTCTTGGAAAGTGCCGTTACAACGAGCTTCCGTTCCAGATTAACCATTCAAAGGAAGCAGATGAGAATGTTCGTCTGAAATATCGTTATCTGGATCTGAGAAATCCGCAGGTTAAGTCGAAGATTGTTTTGAGAAGTAAGGTTGTTGCAGATCTTCGTGCATCTATGATTGGTCATGATTTTATGGAAATCACAACACCAATCCTTACATGTTCTTCTCCAGAGGGTGCAAGAGATTATCTTGTTCCGGCAAGAAATCATCCGGGCAAGTTTTATGCTCTTCCACAGGCTCCGCAGCAGTTCAAGCAGCTTCTTATGACCTCTGGAATTGACCGTTATTTCCAGATCGCTCCGTGCTTCCGTGATGAGGATGCAAGAGCAGACCGTTCTCCGGGTGAGTTTTATCAGCTTGATATGGAGATGGCATTTGCTGATCAGGAAGATGTATTTGAGATTCTTGAGGATGTTCTTCCACCAATCTTTGCAAAGTATGGTATTTACCATGAGGCATCAAAGCCACCGTTTAAGAGAATCCCATATCTTGAGGCAATGGACAAGTATGGTTCTGATAAGCCGGATCTTCGTATCAGCCTGATCGTTCAGGATGCTACAGAAGTGCTTGCAGAATGTGGCTTTGGTCCATTTGCAGGAAATAAGGTAAAGGCAGTCGTTGCTGAAAACTTCAAGGGTACCAGAAAGCAGATCGATAAGATGTGTGCTGATGTTGAGGTAGTAAGCGGTCAGAAGGCATATTGGTTCCGTTTAGATGACAAGGGCGAGCTGACTGGAGGAATCTCCAAGTTTGTTGTTGATCACAAGGATGCAGTTGTGAGCGCACTTGGCTTAAAGGCAGGTGATTTCGTTGCACTGTCTGCAGGCGACTTAAAGACTGCTCAGAAGACAGCAGGTGTAATCCGTAAGACAATCGGCGCTTCCTTCGAAGGCTATATGAAGAAGGATTGCTATGAGTTCTGCTGGGTTGTTGACTTCCCGATGTATGAGATTGGTGAGGAGTCTGGCGAATTAGAGTTCTGCCATAATCCATTCTCTATGCCGCAGGGTGGTTTACAGGCACTTGAGACCATGAATCCGCTTGATATTCTTGCTTACCAGTATGATTTAGTATGTAATGGCGTAGAGCTTTCATCAGGCGCTGTTCGTAACCACGATCCAGAGATCATGGTTAAGGCATTCCAGTTAGTTGGTCTCGGCGAGGAAGATGTAAAGGCAAAGTTCCCGGCTATGTATAACGCATTTTGCTATGGCGCTCCGCCGCATGCAGGAATTGCACCAGGTGTTGACCGTATGATCATGCTGATTGCAGGTGAGGACAGCATCCGTGAAATCATTCCATTCCCAATGAACAAGAATGCACAGGATGTTATGATGGGCGCACCGGCTACAGTAAGCGAGAAGCAGCTGGCAGATGTTCATATTAAAATTGTAGAGGACAAGAAAGACGAGTAAGTTGTTTTCTTGCATATATTAAGAAGCAGGAGAAAATCGAGACGATTTTCTCCTGCTTCTTTTGACCACGGTGACAGGTACGCTGGTTCTTTTACTGTCCTAGGTGGCTTAAGCTTCTTTTTGTGCTATCAAGTAAGAATAAATACCACCTACAATTGCAGCACTGACTAACAGTACCAGAGAAATAACCGTTAGTAAAGTTCCTTCTAATAAGAAACACAATATCAGAATGATGATACCTAATAACATGAATAAAATACCGCAGAACCGCTGGCTCTTTTTCCAAACAACGGCGTTTTTCATGCTCCATGGGGTGCGAAGGCCGATAATGGAATTTCGCTTTAGTTTCGGCATGA
>CAUCWU010000152.1 GCA_958446555.1 uncultured Lachnospiraceae bacterium
TAAAAATATTTGCAGTGTGGAACTGGTAAAGGATTTAGAGCCGACAGAAACACCGATGAAAGATAAATCCTTCGGTAAACTTTGGGCAGCAGAATGGGGTGTGGCGTTTGATGTATCAAAGGAAGCACTTACGGCGCATACTGTTGGAATCAGGGCTCATTATCTGATGCAAAAAAAGCCAAAAGAAGGTCGTATAACTGAATTGACAGTTGGCGAATACAGGATATTAGAGGATCCATTTGAGTGGAATATTTCATTTCGAAAAGATGAGAACTGTGAGTGGCTGCAGTGGAAGATCAGTAAAAGTGACTGGAATCCTTCTGTGGGAGTGCCAAAAGTGCTTTACGCAAGAGAGGAAGATCTGCTATTATTAGATAGAGAATAAATAGCAGCAAGCAGAGGTATGTATATGAGAAATAAAAAAATATAATCAAGGCTTCATCAGCACAGCTTCAAGAATTAGAATGGTATGTTGGAAATAAAGAAGTGCATCTTCTTCGTTATTATGAGCCAGAGCCAGGCATTTTTATTGCAGAAAGCAAAAATGTTATTGATATTGCTCTTCGCAAAGGCTACGAGCCGCTAAGTGTTGTCTGTACTGAAAAAATGGAAAAAGATGAGATTTTAGATGGTGTGGGAGAGGCACCTATTTACATAGTAGATCCAGAGGATGCCAAAAGAGAATTTGGCTATGTATTGACAGGTGGAATTTCATGCGCGATGCGAAGAAAAGAAAATTTTGATTATAAAAAAGTGCTTGAAAATGCAAAGCGTATTGTTGTGCTTGAGGATGTAGAAAATCCAACAAACATCGGTGCAATCTTTAGAAGTGCCGCAGCATTTGGCATAGACGCTGTATTATTGTCACCAGCCTGTGTAGATCCGTTTTATCGCCGTGCAATGCGTGTAAGTGTAGGAAATGCACTTCTTGTTCCATGGGCTTATATTGGAAGCAGTGAGGCAAGATGGAAGGAAGAGGGCATTGGATGGCTGAAGGAGGAAGGATTTCAGACAGTTGCAATGGCACTTCGTTCAGATAATATTCGAATTGATGATCCAGTTTTAAAACAAAAAGATCGACTCGCAATCATCATGGGAAACGAAGGACAGGGACTTGCAGAGTCCACAATCAATGCAGCTGATTATGTAGCTAAAATTCCAATGATGAACGGAGTCGATTCTCTTAATGTAGCAGTCGCAGCCGGACTAGCAATGTGGGAAATCACCCAACACCGAAATCAGTGATATCGTATAATACTTCAACAGAAGGATCGTCAAGCAGCCAGTTATATTCCTTCATAAACCAGCGAACAAGCTCTTCATCACGTTTGATTGGTGTAGTATTATTGTTGTATACATTTACTGTTCCAAGCTTAAAATAGCGCTTTAGGCAGTCAATGTCGTGCGCGATCATTTCCTTTGTCTGCCCCTTTATGCCGACCATAAGACATGGAGAGTCAAAATATTTGGCTACCTCTTCAGGTGACTGAAAGTCGGCATGCTTATTAAGAACATGCTCACGAAAATCGCGGTCAAATGTCTCTACGCCAATCTTAAAAATGATTGGCACTGGCATGCGGCTTCGCATTGCAGCGAGGTGCTTTCTATACATCCAGTGCGATTCAAAAAAGAGCTTATGGATGTTTTTGGTTTTTATTACATTTTCAATATCATCAAGTGTCTGCTTTGGAAGTTCAAAGCAGCTTCCTGAATTGATGACCTCTAAAACACCAAATTCGCCGGTGACTTGATCTAAAATGCTTTTATTTAATGAAATCATAGCTGCTTCATCATGTCCATTGTCTTCGATGTAATCACAAAATGTGCATTTTCCCCAAGCGCATGGAAAAGCACGCAGCAGACAAATTTCACGGTTATTTTTATCAGTAATTTTACTGTAGCGTTCAACAGGGATTCCCATAAATTACTCCTTATATTACATTAATTTGCGGCAAGGCGCTGCTTAATGGAAACAGGAAGCACGCGAACCATTGCCATGACAAGCGCAAGACTTACTGCGCGGTCACAAAAATCAGTTAAAAATTGAACAAGAACGATGCTTGCTGTCAGCCCAAGCGGTGTCTTTGCAGCCAGAAATTGAACAAGAATTGCAGAGCCAGATGAGGTTACTCCGCCAAAAAGAACTGTGCAGATAAAAGCGCTGACAACTGTTCCTGGAAGAGAGATCACAAAGGCACGTCCTATCATGATTGCGGCATCCTTAACGGTACTTATATGACCGAGTGACAAAATGCGCTGAAGCTTAGCACCGCCGCGAAGACCAGAAAAACCTGTGTGAGCAAGACCACTCATAAAACCAACGATCATGCCGACAGGTGCGAAATACAGTGAGTAAATATCACCAGTAAAAGCCATGATCAGACCACCAAGCAGACCAGGAATTAAGCCGCACCATGGTCCAAGCATGGCACCGATCATGATGGTTCCGATGCTGTCTAAATAAATTGGAAGACGAAGAGCAAGCGCAATCTGTCCGCCTATGACATTCATAACAATTGCCAGTGCAATCAAACAAATCTGATAAGTTCCAAGTTTTCTTCTATTATTATTTTCCATTTCAAATACCTCTTTTTTATATAAGTTTTTGTATTACAGTTTTGATTACATTAATTTGATAAAATCATATAAGCTACGAATTGACGCGTACCTGCTTTGGACTTCGCACCATATCGGATAGAAGATCAAGCTCATCAGGAGTCTTATTAAGCAGGCGCGAGAAAAAGAAGGTAAAGAAACGGACAGGATCAGTCTGTGTCAGCACTACGCTATTAGATTCCTTTTTATAGAAATTCATAGAGTCAACAACTGTTTGACCGATGCTTATGCCTCCTGTTTCAACAGCTGTGTAAGCATCAAAACCACTGCAAAGTGAATGATCAGCAAAATAGGCAACAGCAAGAGGATCATTGATGACGCATCCAATCATATGCTCCCATTCCCAATGAAAATCAAGGTAGAATTTCGTGATAGCCTCAACAAATGAGCCAGTCTTGCTGTCGAGACGCTTTAAATAAGAGATAAGATCTGGTGTAAGAACAATCTGTCTTGTCACATCGAGGCCAACCATATGGATAAGACGCTTTTGTCTGGCTGCTGTCTCATAGACAAGCGCAGCAGCATCAGGATCTGCCCAGTAGTTATACTCAGCAACAGGAGAACAATTGCCATGACTCTTAAAAGCACCGCCCATCGATACCAGTTCATCAATTGCAGCAAATGCTGCAGGATTTTTCTGGATGAGACGTGCAAGATTTGTCATCGGACCAAGTGCGATGACGCTGCAGTGCGTGTTAAGAATCGTTTCCTCAAGAAATGAGACGGCATCAGTGTGGAAAGAAAAGTTTTCCACTGGCTCAAGAAAGCTTTCGCCTAAGCCGTCAGCGCCGTGTGTGTCAAGCGCGTTTACATAGTCGCGCTTTAGTGGTGTGCGTTCACCAGTAAAAATTGGAATGTCAAGGCGATTCATTTGACGAAGCACCTTTGCAGCATTGCCTGCTCCCATTTCAGTCGGGGAATTTCCACAGACAATTGTGATTCCAAGCACCTCAATCTGATCGCAGGAGAGGGCAAGCATGATCGCAAGGCTGTCGTCGATGCCTGGATCACAGTCGATAATTACTTTTTTTCGCATAATAAGCTGTTCCTTTCTTTTGCACAAAAGTCAGCAAAAAAAGCGCTGCCTTCGCACGAATTTGAACACCTCAAAAACTATAGCGAAAACAGCGCTCTTAAAAAAGAACGCTTCATCAGCCTAGTTTTTTATACTGGGAGGGTTTCGAACCAGTAGGCAAATAGCCTGTGCCCTATTATACTGACAAAGTTCGGATTTGTCCAGTTTTTTTGCAGCGATATTCACCGGGAGTCATTTTTGTATAGCGGCGGAAGACTTTAGCAAAATAATTTCCATTTGCAAAACCGTTTTTGACAGCAATGACTTCTATGGTGTCAGTGCTTCCAAGAAGATCATTCATGGCAGACTGAATACGCATTCTATTTAAATACTGAACAGGAGCAATGCCCCATTCGCTGTGAAAAGAGCGGGACAGATGCTCAGAAGAAATATGGAGACGTTTTGCCACCTCATCAATACCGCCAATGGTTGCAAATTCCTTTTCCATTAAAAGAGCTGCCTGGCTGGCAGTGCTTTCAGTGTGAAAAGCAGCTGGATGGAGAACATGACGAAGCAGTCCACAGAGAAAGCCGTATAAAAATTCTCCGCCCTCATATGGCTGCAAATGACCGCCGCTAATCATGCGTGTATGAAGAGCAAGCGCCTTTTGAATGCAGCTTGTCTGCACGTCAATTGAAATAATACCGCCGCAGTGCTGCGTAAGCTTTTCAAAAAAAGGAAAAACAGCGCTTCCATCAAAATGAAGATAGAGAAATTCCCACGGTTTATCAGCTTTCTCAGGCAGATAATAGCAGCTTTTTTCGGGGATCGTGGCAAAAAAGGCTGTGCCGGGAGTAAGAAAAATAGTTTTGCCATTAGATTCATAAGCACCGCACCCAGACAGTGTATATTGAAAAAGATAACCGTGATAATTGAAGCGGCAGCTGTTATCAAAAAAGTAGTCTTCCTTATAGCGGCTTTCAATTCCGCCGTCAAGAAGAACCATTGGTTCATCTGGCAAGCTTTCAAGATTTAATACACCAAATACGCCTTTTGTATAGTACATCAAAAAATTACCCTTTCATGTCAAGATTGTATTCTTTTATTTTTATATAAAGTGATTATAATAAAAAGTAAGAAAATACACAATAGTAAGGAGGATATCATGAACAAGAATGATTATGCACCGATTGCACCTATGGGCTGGAACAGCTATGACTATTATGACACGACAGTAAATGAAGAGCAGGTAAGAGCAAATGCTGCTTACTTGGCAGAACACTTAAAGGATGCCGGCTACGAGTATGTAGTAGTTGATATTGAGTGGTACGCAAAGAAGGCAGGCTCACAGAGAAATACTTATCAGTATATTCCATATTCTGAATTGGCAATTGACGAATATTCACGCTTACAGCCAGATCCAGAGCGTTTCCCATCATCAGCAGATGGCACGGGCTTTAAGGCACTTGCAGATTATGTACATAGCCTTGGCTTGAAGTTTGGTATTCACATCATGCGTGGTATTCCAAGAATCGCTGCACATACACATATGGCAGTAAAGAAAACTGACTGGACTGCAAACCAAATTGCTGATCCAAGCTCTATCTGTGGCTGGAATCCAGATATGTACGGAGTGAGAAATTGCGAGGCAGGACAGGCATATTATGATTCTTTGCTTGAAATGTATGCTGAGTGGGGAGTTGATTTCATCAAATGTGATGATATTTGCAACACAAATATTTACCCGCATAATCCATATTCTGCATCTCATGAGATTGAAATGCTTGCAAAGGCAATCAAAAAGTGTGGAAGAAGTGTTGTATTGTCTCTGTCACCGGGACCAGCACTTATCGAGAAGGCATGGCACTATGAGAACAATGCCAATATGTGGAGAATCACAGATGATTTCTGGGATGACTGGAAGCTTTTGAAAAACATGTTTGAGCGCTGTGAGCTGTGGCAGAATCAGGTATCAAGAGGCAATTATCCAGATTGTGATATGCTTCCTATTGGAAAGCTGGGCAAAGGCTTTGGCGAAGAGCGTGACACACGTTTTACAAAGGACGAGCAGCGCACAATGATGACACTTTGGTGTCTGTTTGGTTCACCGCTTATGATCGGTGCAGAGCTGACAAAGCTTGACGAGTGGACACTTGGTCTTTTAACAAACAAAAAGGTGCTTTCAATGTTGACACCAGACTGCAAGCCGCATCAGATCGCAAGAGACGACAATCAGGCAGCATGGTCTGCACATAACGAAAAGACAGGCCAAACCTTTATTGCATTGTTTAACCTGTCTGAAGAAGTACAAATTGTAAATGCCGATATTGAAAGCATCATCGGGGCAGACGGCAGATGTCTATTCGAGCCAGACGCAGGACTTTCCTTAGAAGAGCTGTGGACAGGCAAGGTAGATAGCGCAGAAACAGCAGTAAGTGCAGAGCTAGCACCGCATAGCTGTGTTGTATATGAAGTAAAGTAATAAAATAGTGGTAATTAGAGAGAGGCGAGGAATGGTTCCTTTGGGAATCACCTCGCTTTTTTTATGCAAAATTTTTTACTGAAACCATATAATAATATAAATATATTAAAAAATAATATATTTATCCAGTTTTCCGCAGAAAACCTCGTCCGACATAGTCGGGCGGGGATGAATGCGGCATAAAAAA
>CAUCWU010000153.1 GCA_958446555.1 uncultured Lachnospiraceae bacterium
CGGTTGATGATACCAATATACTGAGTGATATCCTCGTCGTTGATTGCGATCTGCATACCCTGTCCACCAAGTACATAGGAAGGACGAACCAGTACCGGATAGCCAAGTTCATGGGCAACCTTTAATGCCTCCTCTACGGTGAATACAGTACCACCAGATGCACGCGGAATCTTAGTCTCACGAAGAATCTGATCAAACAGCTCACGGTCCTCTGCAGCATCGACATCCTTTGCACTTGTTCCAAGAATCGGAACGCCCATCTTCATCAGTGCCTCGGTCAGCTTGATTGCGGTCTGACCACCGAACTGGACAACAGCACCGTCCGGATGCTCTAAGTTGACAATGCTCTCTACATCTTCTGGTGTCAGTGGCTCGAAGTACAGCTTATCGGCAATATCAAAGTCAGTGGAAACGGTCTCTGGGTTGTTGTTGATGATGACAGTCTCATAGCCTTCCTTGGCAAATGCCCAAGTACAGTGAACCGAACAGAAGTCAAACTCAATACCCTGACCGATACGAATCGGACCAGAACCAAGAACCAAAACCTTCTTTCTTCCGTCGGTCTTTGCAGCCTCGTTCTCGCTACCGAATACAGAATAATAATATGGTGTTGTCGCTGCAAACTCTGCTGCGCAGGTATCAACCATCTTGAAAGTAGCTGTAATGCCATTGTCGTAGCGAAGCTTCTTGACTTCTTCCTCGGTCTTACCAGACAGAGAAGCAATTACCTTATCTGGGAACTCGATGCGCTTTGCTTCCTTTAACAAATCTGGTGTCAATTCTTCTGTCTTCAGACGATTCTCCATCTCAACAAGAATTGCAATCTTATCGATAAACCACGGATCAATCATCGTGATTTCATGGATCTTTTCATAGCTGTAGCCTCTGCGGATTGCCTCTGCAATACGGAAGATTCTTCTATCATCGACGATACTCATCTGCTCTTCAAACTCATCTGCAGAAAGCTTGCTGTACTCGTCTGTTACCAGACTATCTACATGCTGCTCAAGAGAACGAAGTGCCTTCATCAGACCGCCCTCAAAGTTATCGCAGATTGCCATAACCTCTCCGGTTGCCTTCATCTGTGTCGTTAACTTTCTAGATGCGCTGATGAACTTATCAAACGGCAGTCTCGGAATCTTGACAACACAATAGTCAAGCATTGGCTCAAAGCTTGCGAAAGTCTTCTTTGTGATGGCATTTGGAATCTCATCCAGTGTATATCCAAGAGCGATCTTTGCTGCAACCTTTGCAATCGGATAACCAGTTGCCTTTGATGCCAGTGCAGAAGAACGGCTTACACGCGGGTTTACCTCGATGACACAGTATTCAAAGCTATCCGGCTTTAATGCATACTGAACATTACATCCTCCAGTGATCTTTAACTCGCTGATGATGTTTAATGCAGAGGTACGAAGCATCTGATATTCTTTATCGCCAAGTGTCTGAGACGGTGCCACTACGATACTATCTCCTGTATGAACGCCGACTGGATCAATATTTTCCATGTTGCAGACGGTGATTACGTTTCCGGCACTATCACGCATTACCTCGTACTCAATCTCCTTCCAACCTGCAATACATCTCTCGACCAAAACCTCGCCTACACGGGAAAGACGAAGACCATTTCCTAAGATCTCCTCCATCTGCTCCGGATCATAAGCCATTCCACCTCTGCTTCCACCAGGGGTGTAAGCCGGACGAAGAACAACCGTGTAGCCGATCTCCTCTGCAAATCCAAGTCCGTCTGGAATATTGTGAACGACCTTACATGCCGCACACGGCTCTCCGATCTTCTCCATTGTATCCTTAAATTCCTGACGATCCTCTGCCTTTCTGATGGTCTCTGGTGTCGTACCAATTAGACGGCATCCATACTTTTCAAGAATGCCTTTCTCGGCAAGCTCCATACCAAGATTTAATCCTGCCTGACCACCCAGTGTCGGAAGAACGCTGTCCGGACGCTCCTTTGCGATGATCTGCTCTAACACCTCTGCTGTCAGTGGCTCAATATAGACATGATCTGCAATTCTCTTATCTGTCATGATGGTTGCCGGATTGGAGTTTACCAAAACAACCGATACGCCTTCCTCTTTCAGTGAACGGCAGGCCTGTGTACCTGCGTAATCAAACTCTGCTGCCTGGCCGATGACAATCGGACCCGAACCAATTACAAGAACCTTCTTTATACTGCTATCCTTTGGCATTGCTGTGTTTCCTCCTGTCGTCTATTAGTTGTTTTTTCCTGCTGCCATCATATCCAAGAAGCGATCAAACAGATAAGCACTGTCCTGTGGTCCCGGACAAGCCTCCGGATGATACTGAACGGTGAAAATATTCTTTCCGGTGTATGAGAGGCCCTCGTTTGTTCCATCGTTTACATTGACAAATGCCGGAACTGCAATCTTTGGATCTAAGTTGTCGGTGTCAACCACATAACCATGATTCTGAGAAGTAATATACACTCTTCCGGTCTTTAAATCCTTTACCGGATGATTGCCTCCGCGGTGGCCATACTTCATCTTATGGGTATCCAGTCCATTTGCAAGTGCCATTAACTGATGTCCAAGACAAATTGCAAAAATCGGAACATTGGAGTCATACAGCTTCTTGATCTCCTTAATGATCTCGGTACATTCCTTCGGATCTCCAGGGCCATTTGACAACATAATGCCATCTGGATTCGTTGCTAATATTTCTTCTGCCTTTGTGTTGGCTGGATAAATTGTAACCTCGCAGCCTCTCTTATTTAACGTTTCTCTTTGCACCAAGATCCAGTAAAGCAACCTTGTAGCCATCTCCCGGCAATACCTCTTTTTCTTTGCAGGTTGTTGCCATTACCACGCCTGTCGGTGAGTAAGCCTTAAGCTTTGGAAGAATCTCCTCTAAATCAAAATCTTCTCTGCGTGTGATCATACCATTCATGGTTCCCTTCTCACGCAGAAGCTGAGTCAGTGCTCTTGTATCAATTCCGCAGATTCCCGGAATTCCATTCTTCTCCAAAAACTCCTGAATGGTTCCCTGACTTCTGAAGTTGCTCGGCATACGAGACAACTCGCGCACAATATAGCCGTCCGGCCACGGTCTCTTCGACTCCATATCCTCATAACAGATTCCATAGTTGCCGATCAGCGGATACGTCATCACAACTGCCTGACCCGCATAAGAAGGATCTGTAAGCACTTCAAGGTAGCCTGTCATTGAAGTATTAAAGACAATCTCACTGATGACTTCCTTGTCCGCTCCAATCGCGGTTCCTGTAAATACATGCCCATCCTCTAAAATCAGAAATGCTTTCATTGGTTCACCCATGCCCTTTCGACAAAAATAAAGACGGTACACACACGTGCACCGTCCGCAACTCTCTCTCCAGGCGGTACATCGCCTTGATTTTTGTTATCTAAAGTATAGTACCATGGATAGATTCTTTTTTCAAGCCCCAAAACAAATTTCTGCATAATTGCAAATTTTTCGCATTCCAAACTAATATGTTTCGTATAAATCCCATATTATATTAGAATTCTTACCAGTTACAGTTTATAAGTTCAGACTTTTATAGAACTCATTCATGAGCTGTAACTTTCTATCAGTTTTCGAACTCAACATAGATTTCAAATGTACTTCCCTTTCGTTCCTTGGAAATCACCTTTCCTTCACGGCTCTTGATTCTGTCGGCATTTTTATAATTTTTCGACATTGCCAGTGCCGGAACGATCGTATAGTAATACGAAAATGGAAGCTGTCCTTCTATAATGGTCACGCTGTCTCCAATATTTAAGACATCGCGCTCCATATGAAATAATTCTTTTCTCATCTTACTGCCTCACAATTATTTCACCACAACTCCATTAAATGGCTCTACTACAATCTCGCCACTCACAGCTTTTCCTGTTAGCAGATCTGTTCCAGACTTTTCTAGCATCACTGTGACTGGACTCGCTGTATAATTGACATAAAAATCAAAGCTGCTGCCATCCTCGGCGATGCGTCTTAAGTATTCCACTCCGTCTGGAAGATTCGTCTCTTTGATATCGTTTTCCTTCCAGATTGGCTCAAAGAAGCGAATCAAATCATCTTCCTTCATTCGAGCACCCAGATAATAAGCTTTTCCTTTTCCGTAAGCATTCACGGTGACTGCCGGCATACCTGCATAGAAATCACTCTGATAACTGCCAAGTGTCTTTGCTCCAGTTGACTTAATTAACTCGCAGTAATCCTTAACTGGTACCGTCGTGCCATCTTCCATAACAACTGAGTTGGAATCGCTTGGATATAACGTATCAAGTTCTTCCGCATACAGACCAAATACCTCGCCAAGCCCTGCACCTGGGAAACCACCCAAATAAGCAAGCGTATTCTCATTGACATAGGCAGTCAGATAAGTAGCGACTACTGTTCCACCATTTTTCACATATTCCTTTAACCAAGCCCCTGCCTCTTCGGATACTGCATAGTACATTGGAAGCACAACAAGACTGTATTTAGACAAATCTTCAAGTGGAAATACGATATCGGCACTAATACCCTTCTTTAGATGGATATGATAGAACTTTCTTACTTCCTTCTCATAGTTTTTGGTATCACGCGCCATACCCTGCATGTCACTGATTGCCCAGCGGTTGCTCCAGTCAAACAAAATTGCAACCTTTGAAGTCACCTTAGATCCCGTAACCGGACTTAACTTCTTTAAGAGTTCACCAACCTCAGATACCTCTTTGAACACTCTGGTATCATCACGGCCAAGATGATCTACAATTGCACCATGAAACTGCTCTGCTGCACCACGTCCCTTTCTCCACTGGAAATACTGAACCGTATCACTTCCGCAACCAATGGTCTGAATGCTGCTTGCACGAAGAATACCTGGGCGCTTTAGCTTATTATATGGATGCCAGTTAACAAGACTCGGTGTGCTCTCCATCAACATAAACGGCTTATCCTTTTTTAAGCTTCTCATCACTGCATGGTCAAAGCTAAGATCTGCGGCCGTGTCTGCTTCTGTCTCATAATCATTATTCCAGAATGGATAACCATCCCAAGAAATAATGTCCAACTCTTTTGCAAGATCCGCATAGTCAAGTGGCTCATACAGCTTCATAAAGTTTGCTGTTGCCGGAATCTCTGGTGTATACTTCTTTAAGATCTTTCTCTCAAATGCCATATAATCCTTCATATTCCAAGAATTAAAACGCTTCCAATCCAAATTCAATCCCAAAATGGAATGCTCACCATTGTCATACGGCGGCTCAATCTGTTCAAAATTATTGAAATGACGGCTCCAGAAGGAAGTCCACCACTGCTTGTTTAGTTCTTCAATATTGTTATGATACTTCTGTCTTAGATACTCCTGAAAACGCTTCTTGCAGTTGTCACAATAGCACGCACCGCCAAGCTCATTGGAGATATGCCATAAAATCAATCCCGGATGATTGCCAAATTCCTGAGCAAGCTTTGTATCAATCTTTTCTACCTGTGTACGATACTCAGGAGAACTCATACAGTGATTGTGTCTGCCACCGTGACGATTTCTTCGTCCATCGCGCTCAACTCGTAAAACTGACGGGTATTTTTCATCCATCCATGCCGGTCTTGCTCCAGTCGGTGTCGCAAGTACTGTGTAGATGCCGTTTGCATACAACTCGTCCATGATCTTATGTAGCCAGTCAAAATGGAATTCTCCCTCCTCTGGCTCAAGTGCTGACCAGGAAAATACACCGACGGTTGCGGTGTTTACTCCTGCCTTTTTCATCATGCGGATATCCTCCTTTAAGATATCCGGGCGATCCAACCATTGGTCTGGATTATAGTCGCCTCCATGCAGGAGGACTGGTACTTTTGGAAATAAAACTGCCATAATTTTTGTGTCCTTTCGTAATTACATCAGTGGTGAGAATAACCTCAATATCAGCTGTGATACGCGAAGACGTCTGGTTCGCTCGGACGGCTCCTTTGACATATCCTTACAAATTGGGAAGAGCGCATCGAAATCCTCTTTCACATGGGATACGGCCTCGTAGCCACAGAAAAGTGCCGCATTTTCAAAATGAAGATACAGACTTCTGAAATCAAGATTGATTGTTCCGACTACTACAATCTCTCCATCGCAGATACATTGTTTTTCATGCATAAAGCCTGGCGTATACTCATAAATCTTAACACCGTGCTTTAACAACTGCGGATAGTACGATTTTGTCACTTGGAAAATCGTCTTCTTATCTGGAATGCC
>CAUCWU010000154.1 GCA_958446555.1 uncultured Lachnospiraceae bacterium
TCCTGACGGCTGCAACGGAATCCTCGTCCGACCCGTCGGGCGGGGTTGTTCAAGAATACAGATATTACAAAACAAATGGAAATGGTGCTGTACAGAACCGAAGATGATAACGTGACGGTCAGTGCCTTGATAAAAGATGAAACCATATGGATTACCCAAAAAGCAATGGCTGAATTATTCGGTGTTCAGACACCGGCAATCAGCAAGCATTTAAAAAATATTTTTGAGCAGGGAGAACTTCGTGAAGAAGTGGTAGTTTCCAAAATGGAAATACCCACTCCACACGGTGCGATTCCTGGAAAAACACAGCTTTCCCTTACCAATTATTACAATTTAGACGCCATTATTTCCGTTGGTTACAGAGTAAATTCCATTCAGGCAACCAAGTTTCGTATATGGGCAACCAGTATTTTGAAGGAATATATGATAAAGGGCTTAGCTCATCACCGAAGGCTCACCTGCTTCACGGCAGTTATTTCGTGCAGCAAAACACTCCAGCATCCTTTGTGACAGAGAATCCAGCATCTGTTTTTTTCTTGACGAAGCTTCGAAATTCTGCAAAGTGGTCAAGCAGATATTGATTTTGATTGCCATGGCAGGATAGGATGTAAAGAATAAGAGGTTCGGCATCTGGCACAAGAAGCGAGTCCTCATAGGAGAGCCATTTTACATCATTAAAATATGGCGCTAGAATCTCGGCTCCATTTTCACGCCCAAAGCGTTCATAAAGACAATCTGCCGACAGCACAATGCGTGAATCAAAATCAGACACGAGACGGCTGATTTCTTTCATGTGGTCTGCACCATATGTGCTGCATAAGAATCGTCCGCCGGGCTTTAATACTCTAGCGGCCTCGCGGCATGCCTGTGTCACATCACTGCAGTAAAAAAGAACATGGTTTGCCAAAACAAGGTCAAATGATTCATCTGCAAACGGAAGTGCTTCACAGAAGCATTCACGAAATGAAAATTCATCGCCATCGCCTATTGCACGTCTTGCATCACGAAGCATTCCCTCTGAGATATCAGTCAGCATAATTGAGCAGGTTTTAAGAAGATCGGGCTGCTGATCATGAGCTTTGGTGTGATCTTGACAATTATTATGGGAAAACTGTTTTTTTGCCTCACACCAGAGTGTGCCGTCACCGCAGCCAGTTTCTAAAATATTCATCCCTGACGCCAGATGGCAGTTTTCCAGAATCCATGGAAACCAGCCCTGCTTATTTTTAGAATAAAGGCGGTGAAGATTGATGCGGGCAGAGATATTCGAGGCATTTTGATACTGCTTTTTTAAACTTTCCTCCATGCCAGTCAGATGGATCAAATTTAACATGCGGTTCCAGTCGATGGTGTGCTGTTTTTGAATCGCATCGGAAGTCTCCAAAATTGCTTTTTCCACAAGCTGCATCTGTTCAATGCGGTCGCGAACAAGATTGAGTTGAATGTTAAGGGAATTTTGCATGTAGTGAAGATCTTTTGTGTCTACGGTCATTTCACGAATATCGTCAAGTGAGAAGCCAAGATATTTTAATAATAAAATCTGTTGGAGACGCGCAAAATCTTCATCAGTGTAAAAGCGCGCACCAGATTCGCTTACAAATGAGGGGTTTAAAATGCCCTGCTTGTCATAATAGCGGATGGTCCGCAGGGTGACATGAGCCATCCCTGCGAACTGTCCAGAAGAGTAATATCCTTCTTTTTTCATAAATTAAATCCTTTTTACTTCACAAAAACTGTTTTGCTTTCTTTTACGAATAATGGAACGCGGTTAATCGGAGCATCTACAGTAATTGTGCAGCCGCCATCGTAAACCTTACCTGTCTCATATTCACACCAGCGTCCCTCAGGCAGATACAGAGTACGTGTGCGCTCACCAGCATAAAGAACTGGAGCAACAAGAAGGTCATGACCAAAGAGAAATTCGTCTGCAATTTCCCAGCAGGTTTTATCTGCCGGATAATCGTAGAACAGCGGCTTTATAACAGGTGTTCCTTTTTCGTGAGCCTCCTCCATAACAGTTGTCATATAACCCTTCATGGATTCGCGAAGCAGGATATAGTAACTCATCATATCCTGAATCTCAGGTGTGTAGCTCCAGATTTCATTGTCGGCACCAGAAGCAACCTTACCGCCGCCTGTTGTGCCAAGTGGCTTGTAGTGAGGATCACGGTCGCCGTGCAGACGCATAACAGGGCAGAATGCGCCAAACTGGAACCAGCGCATCAAAAGCTCATGGAAGGCTGGATCATGTACATTTGCACCGTGGAAGCCGCCGATATCAGCAGTCCACCATGCAATTCCGGCAAGACCCATGTTTAAGCCAGCTGTCAGCTGATAGCGAAGATAAGTAAATGTAGAAGGAACGTCACCTGACCAGACAAGTGCACCATAGCGCTGGGAACCAGCCCATGCACAGCGAACAAGATTCAGAGGGTTTTCAATTCCTTCCTTCTTCATACCGTCAAAGAAGGTCTGAGAGTAGCGAACTGGATATTCATTTGCACACTCTAATGCCGGACCATCATAGTAGCGGTAAAGATCAAAGTCCTGAGCAGTATACTCTGGCTCTGCTTCATCTAACCAGAACAGATCAACACCGTGTGAGCGGTAATTTTCCATTGCCTTTTGCCATACAAATTCTCGTGTTTCTGGATTTGTAGGGTCGATGAAGCACTGCATTCCCCAGCATTCCATTGTAACATTTAAGCCGCGGTCTGTACGGATTAAAAGATCACGCTCACTCATTTCCTCATAGTTAACACTTGTACGGTCAACAGTCGGCCAGATGGAAATCATTACGCGAACACCCATCTCATGAAGTTCATCTATCATTGCCTTTGGGTCTGGGAAATATTCTGGGTCAAAGCGCCAGTCACCCTGCTGTGTCCAGTGGAAGAAGTCGATAACAATAACAGACAGCGGAATATTTAATTCCTTATATCTGCGCGCAATAGTTAATACCTCATCTTGTGTCTGATAGCGAAGCTTACACTGCCAAAAGCCCATAGCCCATTCAGGCATCATCGGGACACGTCCAGTCAGCTCTGTATATTGTTCTACAAGTGCTGCAGGTGTATCAGCTGCATTAATCCAGTAATCAATCTGGCGTGTAGATTCAGCAGTAAACTCTGTTACGTTAGCACCAAGCGTTGCGCGGCCAATTGCTGGATTGTTCCATAACAGTCCATAGCCCTTGCTAGATACAAGATAAGGAACACTTGCCTGCGTATTTTTCTGAGCGAGCTCCAGTGTGCAGCCCTTTAAATCAAACTGTGGTTGCTGATACTGGCCCATACCAAAAAGCTTCTCGGAATCGTCAGCTTCAAAGCGAACGCTAATCTGGTAATTATCGCCGCCGACAGAGTGGTAGGTTCTAGCAGCAGCTCTTTGCATCACGATTGTATCTAGATCCTGCCAGTCTTTGGTGCCATAGTCCCAGCTGCGGTAATATTCCTTTAATAAAAGCTCATCCTTCTTATTATAAAAGCTCAGTCGTCCAAAGTCAGTGACAACAGCATAGATGTCTCCATTTGATACAACTGCATGGTCATCAAAAATTTCAATTTTTCCGTCAACTTTTGCAGGGATATCAAGCGCCCAGCCCTTATCAGAAAAAGCGCGATTTTGTGTTGCGCGAACGCGAAGACCCTTTCCCCACGGGCAAACCTCTAAAATTTCCTGTCTGCGTTTAAAGAAAAGAGTGCCATCTTTTACTTTAAAGTAATCCATCTTTTACCATCCTTTCCTATTTAATCATCTGTGATACTTGTATTGTAACGAAGCTGGAAAAAAAAGCAATAGACAAAACGAAAATGATGCTTGCATTTTATCGAATGTTTTGTACAATAGTTGTATGATACTAGGGTAGAAAAGTTCCAAGCTGATCATGCTTGCATGAAAGGCTACGACCTTGAGACCCGCAAAAAACATGAGGATGCAGCAACTTGAGAGGCAAGTTGGCGAATCTGAAGTTTTTAGAATTGCTAAGTTTTCAGTAACGAAGCAATTTGTGAGTGTCATTAAAATTTATCAAAAGAAGACACTGGGGGACAGATCATGGGAATTGTAGTAATCGGCGCCGTATTTGTGGACATTAAGGGCTTTCCGGAGGATCTCTATATACCGGACGGACGCAATGCGGGACGGGTTGAATACATACACGGAGGCGTATCGCGAAATGTCGTAGAGGACATTGCAAATGTGGAACTTCGTCCGACCTATGTAAGCATCGTGGACACATCAGCACTTGGCGATGATGTGGTTCGCAAATTAAACAGACACAAGGTAGATACACGTTTTGTCAAGAGTATTCCGGGCGGAATGGGAACTTGGCTTGCTATATTTGACAGCAATGGAGATTTGGCAGGTTCTATTTCACAGAGACCGAACTTATATCCTCTGTTATATACATTGGAGGAGAGCGGAGACGAGATTATTTCCAATGCAGATTCCATTGTTTTGGAAATGGATATGGATAAGGATATTATTAAGAAGGTATTCCAGCTGGCAGAAAAGTACGACAAGAAGGTGTACGGAGTTGTCTCCAATATGAATATTGCCGTGGAGAGACGCGATTATTTAAAGAGATTTGATTGCTTCGTCTGCAATCAGCTCGAGGCAGGAATTTTCTTTGCAGAGGATTTTGAGGGCAAGAGTGCTGCAGAGCTGTGCGATATCATCTCTGCAAAGGTTGTAAGTGCCCAGATTCCGTCAATCGTTGTCACGATGGGTGGAGAAGGCGCTGTATATGCAGACTGCCATGGCAATAAGGGTATCCAGCCAGCGAGAAAGGTAACAGTTCGAGACACAACTGGAGCTGGAGATGCGTTCTTTGCCGGAGTTGCAATCGGCATGACCTATGGAAAGGAATTAAAGGATGCAGTCGAGATCGGCACCCGTCTGGCAGCTTCTGTTATCGTTACAACTGATAATATCTGCCCGCGCTTTTTGCCGAAGGAGCTTGGAATTGACAAGGAGGTAGAAGAATGAGCGATGATATGAACATTGTATGTCTGGACCTTGAGGGTGTTTTGGTGCCGGAGATTTGGATTGCATTTGCAAAGGCAAGCGGCATCCCGGAGCTGACAAAGACAACAAGAGACGAGCCAGATTATGATAAGTTAATGAGATGGAGACTTGGCATCTTAAAAGAGCACGGACTTGGATTAAAGGAAATTCAGGAGACGATCGCGAAGATTGATCCGCTTCCGGGCGCAAAGGAGTTTCTTGATGAGCTTCGAAGCCAGACACAGGTGATTATCATCAGCGATACCTTCACCCAGTTTGCGGCTCCTCTTATGAAAAAGCTTGGCTGGCCGACGATCTTTTGCAATACGCTTGAGGTTGCAGAGGATGGCGAGATCACAGGTTTTAAGATGAGAATTGAGCAGTCAAAACTGACAACTGTGAAGGCTTTGCAGTCAATTGGTTTTCAGACAATTGCAAGCGGTGACAGCTACAATGACCTTGGCATGATTCGAGAAAGCAAGGCAGGCTTTTTGTTCTGCAGCACCGATGCAATCAAGAAGGAAAACCCAGATTTACCGGCATATGAGACCTATGATGAGTTGATGGCAGCAATTAAGAGGGCATTTTGATGGATAGAATACATTCCAAATGGTTAAAGGTTGCAGCAATCGTGGCTGGTGCATTTTTGTATGCATTTGGCATGAACTACTTTTTAATTCCGTATGGACTTTACAGTGGTGGCGGTGTCGGAATTGCACAGGTGATTACCTACTTAATTGGAAAAGTAGTGGACCTGGGTGGCAAAAATATCTATGGTGTTGTATATTTTCTGACGAATATTCCACTTCTTCTGCTGGCATGGAAGGGTGTCGGAAAGAACTTCTTGTTTAAGACCATCATCGGTTCCACATCAATCAGTTTGTTTGCCAGTATTATTCCAATTCCGGCAGCGCCGATTGTCGATTCAGTCGTCGCATCGGTTTTGATTGCCGGTATCATCACTGGTTTTGGTGTTGGTATGCTGCTTGTCGCAGGCGGCAGCGGCGGTGGTGTCGATATCATCGGCGTGTGGGCAGCTAGAAAATTCAAGCATGCATCTGTTGGAAAGATTTCTCTGTTTGTCAATGTGATTGTATATGCTTGTCTACTTTTGATGTTTGATATTGGGATTGTCATTTATTCTTTGATCTATATCGTATTTCTTTC
>CAUCWU010000155.1 GCA_958446555.1 uncultured Lachnospiraceae bacterium
TGTCCAGCTGCATCATATGCGAATGATGTGTTTCTCTTATTTGCCGTAATGCTGACAAGCTTTGTCAGATCGCTGTTGTAATTAAATACAACTCTTGCACCTGTCGGATCTTCTGCATACTGAATATAATTTCCTGCACTGTTTGGCCCATACTGGCACTTCATTGCATTTCCATAGGTATCTTTGATCTGACGCAGATATCCGTCCTGACCAAAAATGTACTGTACCTCATCCTTATCCTTCATAATGCGATAGGAATCATACTCACTGCTGGAAGTTTGCGTAATCACAAGTCCAAGTCCGTCCTCATCCTTTAATTTATTGGAATCGGATGTATCCTTATAGAAGTAATGATTTGTTCCATCTGCATCGGTTAACACATACGGGAAATCGGCATTTCCTGACTCCTTTAATTCTTGCATCAAACTCAGACGAAATCCTTTTCCAAATCGGCTCTGTGTTCCACAATCAGAAAGATTATAAACATGGCTGACAATGACAGGCATTAAAATACCACTGGTTCCCTCATCTTCATGAAGAAAAACAAGATTTCCATTGTACCGGTTCACATATCCGGTTCCAGTACGACCTAATTCCTGCTCATGATAGCTGTAATACTCTTCAAGTCCCTTTGTGCTTCGATAATAGACAATTCCAATCGGATAACAGTCAGATGTCAAACCATACTTATTGACTGGCATATCAGAGGATACCAATGTCGCTGTTGCATACACGTTCTCATTGACTGCTTTTAATGCGATTCCATGATTACTAGACGGATTGTTGTACCAGCCACGAATCAGCTTTGTCACATCAAATGTCTTCGGCACAGCCATGCCATTGGTATTTTCCAGTGTCAGATAGTCCAATGCCTCCGGCTTGAATTTTGGCTGATTATTCCATGTTAGAGTACGCTGATCCCATGAACCTGTCACCTCATGAGCACTGACACGAAAGCCCTGTCCATTGTCTGCTGAAAATCGATACTGATACAGGTTTAATCTTGCATCTGTAATAACAGCTCCCTTTTCAAGTGGTGGAAGTGTATTAAACTTTAAGAAAGTACGGCATATCTCATACGGTCGGTTCTTTCCAACCTCCAGCTCACTGAAGTTATAGCCATAGCTACTGCTTGGATCTTTCGAACGCACAAAAGCATCGTCAATGGTTGTCTGTTTCTTCTCAATGCGAACGGTCGGATCAACCGTGATCGGATAGGCTCTTTCTTCATCCATCAACCATGCTTGATCCATCATGATCGTGATCTCGGAAATTCCATTTTCTGGTGTGATCCTGTAGTCTGCCTTTAATACCGCACCGTTCTGATCAAATAGAATCGGCTGATCCAAGTAAAAGACAATATCCTCATCCAAAACATTTCCTGTCTGCTCTGCCTCTAATTGAGCTTTGCATAGTACAAGACTGCCGTCTTCAAGCTTTTTGATCACAAGCCCTGGATGTTTCATCACAAAGGTAAGTTCAGTTGCTGCCGCCTCTTTGTTTTTCAGCAGAATTTCTTCCTTCATTACCTCTGATTCCAGTCGGTAACGAATATCCATACCCGGAAGGATTTCCTTAAAGTATCCTGCTGAAGACAACGTAGAAAGCTTCAGAAGTTTCTCTTCTGCTGTCTGCATACGGATCGGACTGATCTGAAATTCAGAAGTTTTGATTTCATCTGAAAGTGTAGCAATCATTGTCTTTTGAGACTTTAATCCCCAAGAAATGGTAAAACCATCTTTTTCTACACTTGCAAGTTCCGTAAATACGGTAGATCCAACTGATTCTTCTGTTTGACTCTGCTTAAATTTAACAGACACGATATTTTTCAATGTTTCTGCAAACTTTGGATTTCTTGCAATTCTTACCTTCATTCTTCCCTGTGTATTCTCATAAGAAAGCTGATCCTTTGAAAGTGCAAGCGTATTATCAATTGATCTCCAGACACCATCTCTTTGAAAGTGAACTGCCTTTGGGTAGATTACAGCTGCCTTCTCTCCATTCTTTGTCTCGAAGACACGAGAAAAACGACCTCTCTCTCCAATACATTCACGAACCAAGACTCGTTTGGTATTTGCAGTTTCTATTCTGCCCGTTTCAATTGTGTTATTTTTTAATCCATTCATTATTCTTTTTCCTCTCTTTTCTCTAATGTTTCTTTTTCCCTTTTTCCTACTGTTTCCCTTTTGGCCTTTTGTTTACTTGGCATCTGATACACTTTTTGCTCTTCACTCTTTTGTCTTAGCAGATCAATCGCACCACTTAATACCTTTGGCACTGGCACACCCATCAACCCAAGATTTTCTGTGATGGATAGCAACTCATTCACAAGGTATGCTGCCATTACTGCATTACAGATAAAATCGGTTCCGGCAATGAGATCAAGCCGATATGATACTAATACAATGAGTAACGAAATTCCCTTTCGACAAAGCCCTTTCCATCCACTTCTGCTTTCTAGCCCTCCTTCGGCTGACTTTTTGCTCTTGTGAAAAATGCCTGCTGCCATCATCCCTGTCAGGTAGTCCAATGCCATGCATAAAATCAATGTCTCAAGCATCGCACACCTACTTTCTCTTCAAGTAGTCTGCGCGCACATATCCGGCATAGGCTCCTGCAATCGAAATCAGATTCCAAATGGCACCATCACTCCCCTTTTGAATACCAAGTACCTCCACAAGATTTCCATTGTTCAGCCGAGGATAGTTTTTCAAAAATTCACTATCTTTTCCTGCCTCCTCGTAAACAAATGTCCATCCATCTGGATCATTTACTTCTGCCACATAGCGGGCAAATAGCTGTGTCTTCTGATTTTCTGGAATTGGCACGCCCCAGAAGGTGTGATTTTTTAACTTTCCCATGTTCGTATAGTGGGAATCCCAGTAGCTTCGCCAGTAACTGCTTCCTCTATCTGACATAAAGAAATACACATAATTGTCTGGAAAGATCATCTGTTTCTCCAAAAAGACTCGAATCACGGCCTCAAGGCAACTGCTTCCTCGAATATCCTGATCAGTCGGAGTGGTATAGGCATTTTGAATCACTTCCTCAAGTGTCCTTCCAAATCCAGATCCATCTGCTCCAATGATGTTGTGATACAGTTGATCATACATCGTCTGTGCCACAGCCATCTGACCATCCAGTCCTTCGGTTGCTGCTTCCGCAAACACTGTTCTGGCTGCCAGATTTAATTCTTTTGCTGTCATTTTTATTCCCTATTCCTTTCTCACCGCTTCCCTTTTGTATTTGTCTTTTTTCTCTTCGTGCTGCGGTATCACACGTTCTGTCAGACCTCCTTGCTCTGACAGTGCTTATATTATCAGAATATATGTTCTTTTAAAAGTGAACGTGTGCCACTTTTGGGGTGAACATGTTACACTTTTTACGATTTTTTATAAAAATCCTTTTCAATGCCTCCAAAAAAACAAAACTCTCTCAGTTTCATTTTGAAACCAAGAGAGTTATCTTCCACTATTGCTATTTGCTTTAGACATTATTAATGTTACTTATTAACCTCCTACTAGATAGTCAAGCGATACCTCATAGACATCTGCTATTGCTATAAGCACGTCTACACTTCCTGCCTTTCCTCTTTCCAATCTTTTAATCGTGTCTACCGATATATCTGCCTGTTCCGCAAGCATTAATTGTGTGATATGCCTACTTTTTCGCAGCTGACGTATTCTCACTGCACTTTCTTTTGTATTGTAATACCGTTTCATCCGCAATTCCCTCTTTCGCTATAATTATGAACATTTGTTCTTTATCTTTGTTATAGCACATTTGTTCTGTCATGTCAATATTTTATCGAACTTTTGTTCTTGAATTGTTATTTCACGAAAACTAAGTTTATCCGCGCTTGACCACAATTGTAAGGTACCCCCAATGATAAGAGTTTGCCAGATACAAAAAACCTCCTCCCTTTCGGGAAGAGGCTCTTACCTTATGCCATATACATAATTACCACAAACAGCAAATTGCTATTCGTTGTTCTGACATCCTCTAGCATCTCCATCAGCTCTGCAAATGGACCGATGTTTCCGCCGATGACAATCTCTATTTTTAACGGCTTATCCCACGCTTTTAAAAGACCGTGAAGCTCTTCTAGCTCGCTGTTATAATCGCTTGGCATCCCAGACAAGCGACCAAACCGCTTTAGCGCATCCTCCTGCGTCTTTAATCTTGCCAGATCAATTCGTATTCTTTCCATGATCCCCACAGGGTACCCCGTCTATAATCTTTGATTTAGGCGGGGGTGAATGCGGCATCTTTATACGGCTGTCGCTATCTTTCCCTGCTCCTCCTTTCGTAACTGAATTTGTTTCCAGCCAGTGTTATATGACTGGCTGATGATTTGACATTTACTGAGTGCCGCACTCTTTCGTCCCATTTTTGATGGACGTTCAAATTCAACATTAACACTCACCTTGATATGTCCTGCCTTATCCTTTCTTCGGCTTCTGTGCGTACCATGTACGGTTAGCAACTCTCCTTCAAATCGAACCAGACTTCCCGGTTTTAAACTGCTTCGTCCACGACGGATTGTGACTCGTCCCTTACTGAGTTTCTTTCCTCGACATGGATGTAGGTTTTCATGATCCTTCCTGTGACTTCGGTTAATTCGGCCATTTGTAAGCTCTTTTCCCTTTTTCGTTGTACCGTCACGGGAATCAAGATATTCTGCATCATAGAATTTCTGCAGAATCCGGTCGTTTCTTCGAATCTTCTGAAAACTGACTTCTTCTGCCCTCAGTTTTGGAAAGTACTGACCAAGACAGTACGCATCATTCGTATGGCTTTTCGAAATAGAACGCTGCTTTCGGATGATACTGGTTTTTGCACCATATGAGATATGGAACTCTACATCTGGTGCTGCCTCTTTCAGTCTTCGCAGCAGTTCAAACCGTACAACATTCATGTAGGTTGCCGATGCAAGACTTTTCAGTTTCGGCTCTACACCATACAGGATTCCGCCGGGCCTATGATTTTCCGATGTATGACACTGCTCACAGCAGGTGGCAAGGTTGTCCAATTGATTGGAACGATCCTGTTTCCAGAATCCAATGTGATGGACATGCAAAATGGCATGATCCTTGATACCCCTTCCACAGAACACACAGGTATATTGGTCTCTTGTAAAAACAGCGGCACGCCTAGTTGCGATCTGATACCGCTCTCCCATCTGGTAATCAATTCCTTGTGGTGCTGCTTCTCCTTTTTCCAGTGCTTTCATGAGTTCCGGATCAAACTGACCCATTTCAAAGACAGCACGCTTTATCGGCATAACCTGATAAAGTCGCAGGAAAAGCTGCACTTGCGCATCTACCTTGTGATCAAGTGACGGTGGCAACCATACATGCTTATTCATCTCTGCCTTTCGAATCTTACCGATTCGATTGTCAAATCTTGCCTTTCGATATCTTTTTCGATTTCTTCTGGTACGACGATATTTGCGCCTGTCATTGTGTTTTTCCTTTTCATCGGGCAACAAATCTCGCTGCTCGCGAACGAATTCCCGCTTTTCGGAGCATACCGAGATTCCGACATGCAGATATCCCGTATCGCTCTTATATTCAATCTCCTGAATGTCACCATCGGAACGATTGACAAGCAGAATTGTAAACGGGCGATGTTTCACAATTTTTGCTTTTCCACTGCTTAACAGCTTTCTTGCCCGATAAGGGCTTGTCGGCATCAGTGGCTTATTCGTATTTGTTACAACTGCTACAGTATTCATTGATTTCCTTTCGGAGCTTACGCCCTCAGCTTTTGGGCCAGACCCACAAGGAGCTGTTCCAAAAGTTTCTGTCCCGACTTTGACCTGTAAAAGCATCAAAGCCGTTTCGTGTTTCACATCCTCACTGTTACTGGATGGTTTTGGGTGGCAGAGCCACCATGCAAACTGCACTTCTCCTACCCTCAGAGATGTTTAACAGTGTGCCGCAGAGCTGGGGGCGTGTAAGAAGTACCCCACAGGTGCCTATTTGATTCATCCGTAACGAACTGCTGAGTAATCAATCAGGCTCACGCATCAGCAAAGAACAAAGTTCCTTGCTTCTTTGCAAGCCTCGCCTATAGTCGCAGACTTAGGTGGGGTTATTGACGATCCCTTCTTTCTGCTACTCAAAATATGTGTAAATATACTCATATTGAGAATTGTAGGTTC
>CAUCWU010000156.1 GCA_958446555.1 uncultured Lachnospiraceae bacterium
GCATTTTTTGGACTGCTCGAATCGTCAGAATATCCCACTTTGGCTGGGAGAGACTGGAGAAAATAAGATTGATTGGTACTCGGCATACTATCCGATGATGCTGTCCTTTGGAATCGGGTACAATCTTTGGACATGGAAAAAGATGGAAAATCAAAATTCACCGTTTTCTGTCAGAAAGCCTGATGGATGGGAGCAGATTGTGTCATGGACGCCGGGAAGTGTCTGCCCGCCAAAGGAAGAGGTTTGGCGATGTCTGGATGAATACCTAGATAATATGAAGCTTGAAAATTGCGACATGAATGAGGAGGTCGTAAATTACGCATTCAGAAGACAGCCGTCATCGGTAAGAGCACAGGATTTTGAAATCTATGATTTCGAAGAGACGAAAAGGCCTTATAGTGGCCATTCGGATAATACGAGCTGTATTTACAGAAAAGAAATTCCGATTTCTTTAAAAGAAGTCAGCACTTCACAGGAGAAAGCCTTCGGTTTTGATTGCCTTTGGGACCGTTATGTGCTGCAGCTTCATCAGGATGAAACGGCTTCCTATCGTTTCTTAAATTTGGAAGAGGATGCAGTGCTTACGCTTTCTGGTGTTGTAAATCCCAACGCATTATTGGCATTTCAGGATAATAGACCGATAATGCTGTCTATAAAGGAAGAGAACGGTGAAAAAGCGCAGAATGCTAGCTACACGCTGATCGGAACTCTAAAGGCTTCAATGGAAAGTCTTATTGTTCTAAAGGCAGAGGATACGATAGAAGTAGAAAGGATAAGTGTAGGGTAATTTTCCCTTACAAATAGACCCGTCCAGAACGCGATAAGGAGGACATATGAAAAAAAGAGATCTTTCAGCAAAGACTTTTTTTCTGCGCTATGAGTTGTTGTTATTTGCCTGTGTTTTTTTGCTGATAATAGGAATATTGGCATATACAAATTACAGCTACCAGAGGAACCTAGAGAACACGACAGGTACGACTGTTCACTATTATATCAACAGCAAAGAAGAAATGATGTCCAACGTGGAACATGTCCTTTTTAACATAGCGGCAAATGACTATTCCTTTCAGAACATTGCTTATACAACAGATCGAACTCAGGCTTATTTCAGTGCCTATCAGGTAAAGGAAAAGTTGAGTACGCTGCTGGATAATACAGCAATTCTGGATGGGTTTGGAATTTACACTGAGAATAACTTTGACTTTTATTCCTGTATTTATCGTCCAGGAATTTCATGGCAAGAGCGCGAAGTGGTTAAGGAGTATATGACGCGAAAGCTTCATGAAGCGCCAGATGAACTTCTGGGGAAATGGTCGATGCTCAGACTGGAGAACGAATGGTATATGGTTCAGACTCTGGGCTACCATGGTCTATATTGTTTCTGCATCATTCGGGCTGAATCCATGGTTGAGCAGGAAATATCAGCGAGCGGAGAGCGATCGTATATGCTTTTAGCAAAGGACGGAATCTTGTTGTCATACGAAGAATTAGAGGAAATTTGCGGTCTTGACTTGAAAAATTTTAGAGAAGCTTATGTAACCGACAAAAATTATTATGTCCTCAGACAGGAGATGGAAAAAGCAGACTGTAGTGTCCTTTCTGTATCAAAATATAATGGAATCATGGATTTAAAGTCTGGACTTGTCCTGTTCGTGATTTTGTTTTGCATTTTCCTGGTTTTTTTGATTCTTCTCCAGAGATATCTGAACAAAAATATTGTCTATCCGACACGCGTCATAGTGGATACGATGAATGCGATTCAGAAGGGAGATTCACAGAAACGTATGCCTATGGTCGGAAACATTCGGGAGTATCGGGTGATTCAAGAGCGATTCAACAAAATGATTGATCAGGTGTCGGAATTAAGGAATATCGCACTGGAACGTTTGATTCAGATCAACCGGATTACGCTGCAGTATTATGAAAGGCAGATCAGGCCGCATTTCTTTCTGAATTGTCTGAAAAATATATTTGGAATGAGTACGACAGGGGATAAGGAAAAGATACAGGAATATATTTTGGTATTGTCGAATTATCTTCGGTTTGCATTTCAGAACCATCGCTCACTGATACCGCTGAAGGAAGAACTGCAAGGGGTAGATGATTATATCAGACTTCAACAGATGACGATGCAGAATCCGATTCAATATTATGAAGAAATTGAATCAGGGCTGGAGGAGTTTCAGATTCCACCCATTTCAATCTTGACATTTGTAGAAAATTCTGTCCGGTACCTGCATCCAGAGGAACGAATTCCGGAGATTCGGATTCATATTCGCAGGCTAACAACAGAGCAGGAATCCATGGTTAATATCTGTATCATGGATAACGGATCAGGATTTGATGCAGAAATGCTGGAAAAACTAAATGCATCTGAGGAAAAGCTATCGAATGATCATATCGGAATAAAAAACGTTCAACAGCGATTTCAGTTGATCTATGGAGAAAAGTGTACCTTCTCCTACACCAATCGAAATGGAGCATGTGTGGATTTGTATATTCCATATCAAAAAAGGCAGGCAGACTATCTTGAAGATCTGCAAAAAATGCGATAATCTGATATCAAGTATCATATCACATAGGGGGAAATGGCTTATGAATGTTCTGGCAGTAGACGATCAGATCAATGTTTTAAATGGTCTTATGGTAGGTGTTCAATGGAAAAAGCTTGGAATTGATCAGGTTTATAAAGCAGGCAATGCGGCTGAGGCGAAGCGGATTCTTCGTGCTTGTACAGTGGATATTCTTCTGTCTGATATCGAGATGCCGGGAGAAAGTGGGCTGCAGCTTTTAGAGTGGGTTCGTAACGAGCAGATGGATATCGCATGCATCTTTCTGACGGCGCATGCGGATTTTGGTTATGCAAAAACAGCTATGAGGCTGGACAGTGTGGATTATATCCTTCAGCCAGCCTCTTACACACAGATAGAGGAATCGATCCAAAGAGTAATTGATAAGATAAATGCCAGACGTATTCAGGATACCTACGCAAGCTATGGAAAGCGGATCATCCGAGATAACGCATCCTTTGAAAAGATGGTTGTGAATCAATGGCCGTTGGAGGAAAAGTTACCTTCTACTTGGGGTGAGAACGCCGAAGAAGATAACATTCAAAAGATTAAACAGGTAAAGCAATATATTCAGCAGAATTTGGATAGAGAGCTTCACAGAGAAGAAATTGCTGAACAGGTATTTCTGAATGCAAGCTATTTGTCACGTCTGTTCAGCAAATATACAGGAATGTCCTTAAAGGAGTACATTACTTTCGAAAAGATGAAGCTTGCACATACATTGATTACAACGACAAATCTTTCGATATCAATTATTGCGCTAAAGGTTGGGTATACGAATTTTTCCTATTTTTCTCAGCTGTATAAGCAACAGTACGGTGTAACGCCCTCGGAGGAAAGAAAATAAAATTCTTATCCCTATGGCTTCCTTTGTCTTTATCCGAGTGCAACATCGAGAACCATCATCACCGAAAAGCCAACAGCAAATAAAATCGTTCCGATATTGGAATGGCTGCCTTCTGACATTTCTGGGATCAGCTCTTCGACGACCACATACAGCATCGCTCCGGCTGCAAAGCTTAACAGATACGGAAGTACCGGTACGATAAAACCAGCTGCAAGAATCGTCAGTATACCTGCCACCGGTTCTACAGCACCAGATAAAACGCCCATCACAAATGCCTTTGGGCGACTCATTCCCTCACTTCGAAGAGGAAGAGAAATGATGGCACCCTCTGGGAAGTTTTGAATGGCAATACCGATGGAAAGAATCAGCGCACTCATTAGTGTGATATTTGACTCACCGTTTGCCCAACCAGCATAGACAACACCAACTGCCATGCCTTCTGGAATATTGTGGATTGTCACGGCAAGAAGCATCATTGTTGTGCGAGACCAGTTTTTCCTAGGTCCTTCGGATTCTTTGCTGTTCATATGCAAATGCGGCGTGATGTGGTCAAGAAGCAGCAAAAATAAAATGCCAATCCAAAAGCCAACTACCGCTGGGATAAAAGAAAGCTTTCCCATCCCCTCGGACTGCTCAATTGCTGGGATGAGTAAACTCCAGATCGACGCGGCTACCATAACGCCTGCTGCAAATCCAGTCAGTGCACGCTGGATTTGTTTGTCTAAAGTCTTTCTCAGGAAAAATACGCAGGCAGAGCCAAGCGAAGTTCCTGCAAATGGGATCAAAAGTCCCTGTATAATAGAAATGATCATTTTGTCTCCTTCCTTTGTTGTGTCTACTTATAATATACACGAAAGTTACCTAAAGTGAACTGAAAAACAGCGAAAAAAATGTTAATGAAAAAAGAACTCAATTGTGATATACTCAACCATGGCTCCAAGATAAAGAAAAGGATAGAAAGGACAGCAAAAATGAGACGCTATATCGCACATATCATGGTGACAGCAGAAAAAATCACCGAGCATTTTTTGAAGGTTCAGGTACATGAGCCGGGAAGTCCGGCCGATGGTGGCATGGAGGGATTGGTTGTAGATGTTAAACCGACAGTGTTTGCAATGAGAGCGGCAATGTCGGTATATCTGTATCCACAGAGTCGATTCTTTAAAGATCCAACTCTTCGCGCAGCAATGGAGCAGGCAGCAGATTTCATCGCGCGAAATCAGAATGACGATGGCAGCTTTGACTACACTGTCTGCAATTTCCATTCTGCACCAGACACCGCATTTTGCTATCATCCGATGGATAAGACGTATCGTTTGATGAAGAAATTTGCAGATGTTGTAGATACGACATCATTGCAGGAAAAGTATCGCTCGATTATGAAAAAGGCGGCAGCAGCAATTCGTGATGGTGGTTTCCATACACCGAATCATCGTTGGGCAATCTGTGCAGCACTGTTTCAGGCAGCAGATTTGTTTGCAGAGGATACCGAGTTTGCAGAGAGTCTTCGTGAGCGAACAAAGAAGTATTTAAATGAAGGAATCGATGGAAATGAGGACGGCGAGTATGCAGAGCGCTCTACCGGAGGCTACAATTGTGTCGTAAACGATGCGTTAATTAATATCTATGAGATGACAAAGGATCCTGTATATCTAGGTTATCCAGAGAGAAATCTTCATATGATGCAATTATACTTTGATCCGGATGGCACAATCTTTACACAAAACTCAACCAGACAAGATCGCGGCAAAAAGGTATGGCCAGATTTATATTTCCATGAATATCTGTATATGGCGACGAAGGAGTGTGTATCAGATGAGCACAGAGAGGAATTTTTAAAGGCTGCCCATCAGATTATTCGCGATTGTATTGCAAGAGGCGATGATACACCGGATTGTCTGTATCTGTTAATGCTATATGAAAAGATGGCTGAGTGTACATTAGATGGCAGTGGCTTTATCAAAGAATACAGAAAATTATTCAAGGATTCCGGTGTGCTTCGTGTGGCAAACAAAAACTATGCCTATACTGCATTGAAGGGAAAGTCTGCTTTCTTGTATGTCAATGTGGACGGCTATGATGTTTGCTTTAAGATTGGCGAGAGCTTCTGTGAGGTGAGAAACTTTGTCGCACAGACACTGACCGAGACCGAGGATGGCTGTGAGCTGACGGCAAAGGCAAATGTCTGGTATTATGAGCCGTGGGATGAAAAGCCAGCGACAAGCGACTGGTGGCAGATGGATCAGAAAAAGAGAAGTCTCAAGATTCCACGCACATTGACGACGAAAGTAACGATCCATGAGCACGAGGATGGTCTTGAAATTGGAATTCACACAGAGGGATTAGAAAAGCTTCCGCTTCGTTTGCAGCTTTGCATTCCACCAGAAACAGTTGTGAGAAACGATGCATTCTGGCTAAAGACAGTAGCTGGACAGGGCATGATCGTTCGAAGTGGAGAGGTAGAGCTCGCGTTTGGTGAGAAGATTTTGACCTTTGGCCCATGCTTTGGTGAGCACGAGTTTCAGGGACATTATTCAGGCGAGGAGACAAATGTAGGTGGATACACAATCTTTTGCAATGCATTGACACCGGTAGATAAGACTGTTTTCTTCCGCATAAAAAGAAGCTGAAAATTTTTAAAAGACTTTACATAGACTTTACTTGAACAACCCCGCCCGACGGGTCGGACGAGGATTCCGTTGCAGCCGTCCGTCCACCCCCACATTGTATCATACGATTGA
>CAUCWU010000157.1 GCA_958446555.1 uncultured Lachnospiraceae bacterium
AGTATTGTAAAGCTCAAGTTCTGATGGTAAAATGAAGAAAAAAATAAATGGAAGATAGAGTTTCCGTTGAGAATACGTCACGTATTTACTGTATTTTCGATGGATGAAGAAGGAGAACAACATGGTCAAACCAATTATGAAAGATATATTTTTCTTAAGTCAAAAGTCAGAGGAAGCGACGAAAGAAGATTTACAGATCGGAAAGGATTTAGAGGATACACTTGAAGCAAACCGTGAGGGATGTGTAGGCATGGCTGCCAATATGATTGGCGTTAGAAAACGCGTCATAATCGTGAATATGGGATTTGTGGATATTGTAATGTTTAATCCAGTTCTGTTAAAGAAGGATACGCCGTATGAGACAGAGGAAGGTTGCCTATCGCTTGTTGGAGTCAGAAAAACAACTCGGTATAAGAATATTGAAGTAGAATATTTTGATAAGAACTGGAACAAAAAAAGAATACGTCTCAGTGGCTGGGAAGCACAAATTTGTCAGCATGAGTTAGATCATTTGGAAGGAATTATCATTTAAGATGGAACAAGAAAAATTACTACAAGCACTCCACACAGTGGGAAAATTAAAAACTCGATAACATGGAGGGTGTTTTAGCTCATAACGAGTATTTGAAATAAAATTTTAACTACTAAATCGTAATTTAGTAAATCACGATTTAGTAGTTTACTGTATACATAAATAAATTTTAATTTAAATTTGTCAGACTCTTTGACCTATCTTTGTCACATATTACCTTAAATCCACGAAGCACTTCGCTTACCATAATTTAGTAGTAAAAACACACATCGTAAATAAAACGGACACAAAATCTTAACGAATCCAACAAATAGCGAACACCTTGCTTTTCTATATTATAACCATAGCAAAGAAAGAGCACAGCAAATAAATTCTGATGCAGAGTCGAAAGAGTTGATTTAAAGTAATGACTTCAGAGCAATTAGATTCAAGGAAGGACAAGATAGCACCTACGGAGCAGGCGGTTTCGGAGAAATGGGCGGCGCACCAAACGGAGAACCGAATGGTGAGCGTCCAGATATGCCAGAAGATAGCAATGAGGAAGCAAGCAGTGTATTCACAATTTCAGGAATTTTCAACAACTTCTCTCATATTAGCGAACTGACAACAGAAGCTAGATACATTAAAGCCAGGTGAGACACAGACAGTCATTCTTCCCAATATTAAAGAGTCACTTTCGCGACTTGTAATCGAGAGCCCAGGATGGAAGCGAGAGCATTTTTTATAAATTAAACGACATAATAAAAGCCATGAAATAATGTATGTTTATAATTGACAATTAAAAATGACATGCTATACTGAAAGCCAGATTCGCCAGAAATCTGACTTTTGTGATCATACAAAAAGGAGAAGGAGATACTATGCCGCATTAACTGTTATCACATGGAAACGAAATAAAAGCGTCACAAAGCTTTATGCAAACGCATAGGGTTTTTAAGTGAACGCTTTTTTGTATATATTTTTTGTGATAACAGGAGAAATTAAGATGAAAAAATTGAATAGAATAATCAAGATGGATAGCTACGATGCGGTATCCTTCTTTAATGGTCTTGTGTTTTTTGCACCAGTGTCACTTTTGGTACGAACACAAGCAGGTGTGTCTCAGAGCATGTTCTTTTTATTACAGGCATTGCTTTCTGTAATCACGTTTTTGGGTGAAATTCCAACTGGTTTTTTGACAGATCGAATCGGCTATAAGCGTTCGCTTGTACTTTCGCAGGGACTCTTGCTTTTAGCACGTTTTCTTTTATTTGTCAGTTTCATTTGCAAAAGTCCAGTACTTTTTTCAGTAGAGGCGATAGTAGAGGGGCTTTCCTATTGTTTTGTATCTGGTACAGACAGTGCCTATGTGTACGAGGTATATGGAACAAAAAATTATCTTTCCAAAATGACACATGCGTCCAACTGTGGCACGGCAGGTTTTCTCATTAGCACAGTTGTCTATGTTGTGATTTATCACGTATTTAATATAGAAGGACTTCTTCTTTCTACAATTGCAACTAGTATGGCAGCGGCATTTTTTTCGTTCAAACTAAAGAAAGAGCCATCAAAAGTAATTGGTCAAAAAGAACCCCAAAATAAAACAACCAGTTACACAGAAAACGATCAGGATAATAAAAATATGGAAAATTGCCATCCACTTAAGCGACTCTTTTCCACAATGAAGCATCCAAAAGCACTCCTATTTGCAGTGGAACTTTCTGTTTTTCAAGTATCGTGGCTATTAATTAACTTCTTTTATGTCGAAAAATTAGAAACATGTGGTATTTCAGTGGAGTGGATGTCAGCTGTGATACTCGGCTATTCAGCAGTTGAGATGCTCGCAGAGCCAATTATACGAAAGATTGGCAATGCATTCTCAAATACATGGGCATTTGTCTTTGAAGTTGCCAGTGGTATCGGATTTCTTCTTTTTGGATTTATTTCTCATAAAATTCTAGTAGTAGCCCTCATGTTAATACTACCGCTTTTACTGAAACTGCCAGAGTATTTTGTGATGGAGCAAGAAAATGTATTAGTGGATATGCTTGGTGCAGATACACAGAGAGCAGCGGCACTTTCTTTATTAAATATGGGTGTCAGCATCATCGAGATTTTCGCTTTGTTTGCATCCGCTGCGTTAACTGCAGTCGGAATCAGTTGGTGTTTCTTTGGTGTTGGTATTTTATTAATTATTGCAATGCTTTGCTTAACCGCTACAAATTAAGTTGACAAAAAGAAAAAGTCTGCTATACTGAAAATCAGAAAAAAGAAAGGCATGTATGCGAGAAGCTACATGTACGGTGAGGGAATGATTATTCGATAAGTAGATTTGGAGTTACAACAAATATAAGGCCATAAGGGTCTTGTTTGTGTGCACCGAATCAGCTTATTGAGGGGTATTCCCTTTTTTTGTGCTGCTTTGGTGCACCAGAAGGGTACAGGTGCAATATATGCTGCAAATAAAAAAATTGACATTGACACATAAAAAAGACCTACGAGAGATCTTATCAGACTTTTCCTGTGTATTCAATAATGGCGATAAGGCAGTCGTGATCGGTGAAGAGGGAAATGGAAAATCGACCTTATTAAAATGGATCTATCATCCAGAATTGATTGAGGAATACTGTGATGCAGAGGGTGATCGGCTTGTAAGTGGAGAGGTATTAGGCTATCTTTCTCAAGAGCTTCCAACAGAAGACCAAGATAAAAGTATATATGAGTTCTTTTCAGAAAAAGATTACTTTTGGAATCAGACACCAAAAGAGCTGAATAAAATGGCATCAAGATTTCAACTATCACCTAATTTTTTTTATCAGGATCAAAAAATGGCTACTCTTTCTGGTGGTGAAAAGGTAAAGGCACAGTTAATGCGAATCCTTTTTTCAGAACCAACTGTACTCTTACTGGATGAGCCATCAAATGATATCGACATTGAAACACTAGAGACATTAGAAGAACTGATTCTTAACTGGGATAAAATTGTAATTTATATTTCGCATGACGAGACACTCATTGAACGGACTGCAAATAAAATCATCCATATTGAGCAAATTAGGCGTAAAACAAAAAGTCGATATTGCATCGCAAATATGAGCTACTTGGAATATTTGAAAAAACGAAGCAGTGAAATGGAAAATCAGGCAAGACAGGCAGCTGATGAACGGCGACAGAAGCAGATACGCGACGAAAAATATCAAAGAATTTATCAAAGCGTTGAGCATGCGCAGGCAGTCATCACAAGACAAAATCCATCAGGAGGGCGTCTTCTGAAGAAAAAAATGCATGCTGTTAAGTCAATGGGGCGTCGTTTTGATCGAGAAGATCATAAAATGACGGAAATGCCAGATGAGGAGACTGCAATTTATTTTGAGCTTGGAGCAAAAGCTCAGATACCAGCAGGAAAAACTGTGCTTGAATTTTCGTTAGATCAATTGCAATCACCAGATGGCAGTCGTATTCTTGCTACAAACATCTTTCTTCGCATCCGAGGAAATGAAAAGATTTGCATCATTGGAAAAAATGGGGCAGGAAAAACGACACTCATAAAAAAGATAGCAGAAGAACTCTTGCAAAGAAATGACATTCATGCTGAATACATGCCACAAAACTATGAGGATTCTCTTGATCTGACAAAAACGCCAGTTACATTTTTGTCAGTAGTAGGTGATAAAGAGGAAACAACAAAGATTCGCACCTATCTTGGTTCCCTCAAATATACGGCAGAGGAGATGGATCATCCAATTAGGGAACTTTCTGGAGGACAGAAGGCAAAGGTATTGCTACTCAAAATGAGCTTATCAGGTGCAAATGTATTGATTCTCGACGAGCCAACAAGAAATTTCTCACCACTATCTGGCCCAGTGATTCGCAAAATGTTAGCCGAATTTCCAGGTGCAATCATTAGCATCTCCCATGATCGCAAGTATATCGAGGAAGTGTGCGATAAAGTATATCGGTTGGAAGCAGATGGGCTAGTTGTAAATTCAAGGATGTAGCAAATAAAAAGTAGTGGGCGTTGAGGTGAACTGCTTCACCTCAATGCCCTTTGTAACCTAGAAAGTCGCATCTATGCGAACTTTCGCTTGCCTTTTTTTTAACAATGCTGTATAATAGCCCCGTATCAACCTATAAAAACTGTAGGAAATAGGTTTTGTAATGCCAGGGTTTCAAACTTAAAAGCCGATTGTGCTTGTACGGGAAAGATTCATGGGCATTAATATAGTATAATATTTTATCATTGAGGAGGCACTGCGATGTCAGCACCATTATTACAGATAGAAGGATTAACGGTTCGCGTAGAGGACAAAGAGATTCTGCACGGAATTGATCTGCAGATCAAAAAGGGAGAGACCCACGTACTGATGGGACCAAACGGAGCTGGAAAGTCCACACTTGGCTATGCACTGATGGGAAATCCAAAGTATCAGATCACCGGAGGAAAGATCCTGTTTGAGGGCAAGGATATTTCCGAGGAGACACCAGATAAGAGAGCAAAGGATGGCATGTTCTTATCCTTCCAGAATCCGATTGAGATTCCAGGCGTATCCTTAACCAATTTCATCAGAAGCGGCGTAGAGCAGCGCACCGGAAAGAGAATTCGTTTCTTCGCATATAAGAAGGAGCTTGAAGAGATGATGAAGGTTCTTCAGATGGATCCGTCCTATGCAGAGAGAGATTTAAATGTAGGTTTTTCAGGTGGTGAGAAAAAGAAGGCTGAGATTTTACAGATGTTAATGTTAAAGCCATCTTTTGCAATCCTTGATGAGACAGACTCTGGTTTGGATGTTGATGCAGTAAGAACTGTATCAAGCGGTGTAGAAGAATATCAAAAGAGCATTCACGGCGGTCTTTTAATTATCACACACAGCACAAGAATCTTAGAGTCTCTTCACGTAGATGCTACTCACGTTCTTGTAGATGGACGTATTGTGGCATCAGGAGATGGATCTTTAGTAGATGAGATCAACGAAAACGGTTTTGAGCGTTTTCTGTAATAGAATAGAAGGAGACGCAAAGCGATTATGAAAGAAAAGACTTATGTAGAAGATGTCGATAGAAGCATGTATGACTTTAGAAATGAAGACAAAGATGCTTATAAAGTAAAGGAAGGTTTGAATCCTGCAATTGTAGAGCAGATTTCAAACGAGAAGCATGATCCAGAGTGGATGAAAGAATTTCGTATGAAATCTCTTGAGATTTTCAACAATAGTACGATGCCGGATGAATGGGGTCCATCCATTGAGGGACTTGATATGGATAACATTGTAACTTATGTTCGTCCAAACACTCATATGGCAGCAAAGTGGTCAGAGGTTCCGGAAGAAATTAAGGATACTTTTGAAAAGCTTGGTATCCCGAAGGCAGAGCGTGAGTCTCTGGCTGGTGTTGGTGCTCAGTACGACTCTGAGCTTGTTTATCACAATGTAAAGGAAGAGGTAGCAGCACAGGGCGTTATCTATACTGATATGGAGAGCGCATTAAATGGCGAGTATGCAGATATGGTACACAAGCACTTTATGAAGCTTGTTCCTCCGACTGATCATAAATTTGCTGCACTTCATGGTGCTGTATGGTCTGGCGGTTCCTTCGTCTATGTTCC
>CAUCWU010000158.1 GCA_958446555.1 uncultured Lachnospiraceae bacterium
CTTCATACGAGTTGTCAGCTTCTCGTAGTCATCCTCTCTCTGGCTTCCTCCGATGATCTCACCGATACCTGGAACTAAGCAGTCCATTGCGGCAACAGTCTTTCCGTCGTCGTTCTGCTTCATATAAAATGCCTTGATCTCCTTCGGATAATCGGTTACGAATACCGGACGCTTGAAGATCTCCTCGGTCAGATAACGCTCATGCTCTGTCTGTAAATCACAGCCCCAGCTTACCTTATAATCGAACTTATCGTTGTGCTTCTCAAGAAGCTCAATTGCCTCTGTGTAGGTAACATGACCAAACTCAGAGTTTAATACATGATTCAGACGATCTAACAGTCCCTTATCGATGAAGGAATTGAAGAACTCCATTTCCTTTGGTGCCTTCTCTAATACATAGCGGATGACATACTTTAACATATCCTCTGCCAACTTCATATCATCGTTCAGATCTGCAAATGCGATCTCCGGCTCGATCATCCAGAACTCAGCCGCATGACGGGTGGTGTTGGAATTCTCTGCACGGAAGGTCGGTCCGAAGGTATAGATGTTTCTAAATGCCATTGCATAGGTCTCACCGTTTAACTGTCCACTTACAGTTAAGTTGGTTGGCTTACCAAAGAAATCCTGAGTATAATCTACCTTGCCATCCTCAGTCTTCGGAATGTTGTTTAAATCCATCGTTGTTACCTGGAACATCTCACCTGCACCCTCGCAGTCACTTCCGGTGATCAGTGGGGTATGAACATAGACAAAGCCCTTCTCCTGGAAGAACTGATGAATTGCAAATGCAATCAGAGAACGAACGCGAAATACTGCCTGGAAGGTATTGGTACGCGGACGAAGATGAGAGATCGTACGCAGATACTCCATGCTGTGACGCTTCTTCTGCAGCGGGTAATCTGGTGTAGATGCACCCTCGATGGTAACGGTCTCTGCCTGAATCTCAAATGGCTGCTTTGCCTGTGGGGTTGCAACTAGGGTTCCCTTTACGATCAGAGCTGCACCAACATTGCACTTGGAGATCTCTGCAAAGTTATCCATTGTATCGTGATATACGACCTGAATCGGCTCAAAGCTAGTTCCGTCACTTAATACGATAAATCCAAATGTCTTAGAATCGCGAAGACTGCGAATCCAGCCTCCTACTGTTACTTCCTTATCCATATACGCGTCCGGCTGCGCAAAAATTTCGCGGACTGTAGTTAATTCCATAATTGCCTCCTTAAAATGTAAATCGTGGCATGCCTGCACACAGTTAACTTAATTATACCGCGAATAAACAAATATGACAACTGCCTTTTTTCGCAATTTCGCGAAGTTAGACGGTTTTGCCATTTTTCGAGACAAAATAACAAAACCAATAGAAACAGAAAATGCACCATCTTCCAAAGTTAGACCTAACTTAGAAGATTGGCACATTCCCACCTGGCTGTTTCCAGTGTATCACAATATTACTTATTTAACTATGTTATCTTTGTATGATCTAATCGTCACATTATTTATGTGAAGATCTTCCACATCACTACACATCCACGCATTCTCAGCAACCAGATCAATATTCTCTAGTGTAAGATTTTTCAACCTTTTTTCAGGAAATCCTTTTATGAGAAGCCCAATTTTAGCACCACGTCCTGATACATTTCTAATTTCGATATTCTTAAAAAAATGTTCCCTCCTTGCCATACCTCTCCAACTATTGTATACTTGAGACAATCATAAGTATCAGTTGAGGCAAAAGCCTTTATCACCGAACTTTCAAGATGACACACCTCATATAATAAACTAGAACCCAACAACTTTGCAAAAAGAAAGGTGTTTTTATGGACCGAATTTATCTTGACCATGCCGCTACGACCCCGGTGCTTCCTGAGGTCTTAGACGTTTTCACTTCTTATATGAAAAACGACTGGGGCAATCCCTCGTCGCTGTATGATTTTTCTGATGGACCGCGTCAGGCTGTGATGGAGGCTCGCTTTCACACTGCTTCTTTAATCCATGCTGATCCAAAGTGCATTTTCTTCACATCTGGCGGATCGGAATCGGACAGCTGGGCACTGATTTGTGGTGCACGATTGCTTCGAGATCAGGGAAATCACATCATTGTCTCAGCAATTGAGCACCATGCGATTTTGCATGCGGCCAAATTTCTTGAAAGCGAAGGCTTTGACGTGACCTATCTTGCACCTGATGCAGCCGGTTTTATTCGCCCTGAGACACTTCGTCAAGCAATGAAACCAGACACCATCCTAGTTTCAATCATGATGGCAAACAATGAAATTGGAACGATTCAACCGATCGGAGAGCTGTCCTATATTGCCCACCATTTCGGCTGTGAGGGATGTCTGTTTCATACCGATGCTGTTCAAGCCTACGGTCAGATTCCAATCGACGTAAACCGCCAAGGCATTGATCTTTTGAGCGCAAGCTCACATAAAATTTACGGACCGAAGGGCATTGGTCTTTTGTATATCCGCGATGGCATCACGCTGACGCCACTCATCTTTGGCGGCGGTCAGGAAGGTGGTATCCGAGGCGGCACAGAAAATGTCCCCGCGATTGCAGGCTTTGGCACTGCCGCAAAAATCTCTGCTATGCAAATGCAAAAGACCATTCGACAGGAAAGTATGCTTCGAGACTATCTGATTCGTCGCGTGTTAAATGAGATTCCATTTTGCCGCTTAAATGGAAGTCTGAAAAACAGACTTCCCGGAAATGCCAATTTTGCCTTTGAATATGTGGAAGGAAGCTCTCTTTTGATGATGCTTGATGCGCAGGGCATCTGTGCCTCATCCGGCTCAGCCTGTTCCTCTGCCTCTGCAGACCCTTCCCATGTGTTAACTGCAATCGGATTATCTCCTGATCTCGCCCGAGCCTCCCTTCGCCTAACACTTGGGCGTGAGACGACAAAAAATATGCTGGACACGGTTGTTTCTATCTTAAAAGAAACAATCGGCCAGCTAAGAAGTATTTCTGATGGGTATCAGGAAAGAATTTTACGGTAGCCATCAGGGACAGGGCAAGTGGCACTAAAGAGCCGCATTCCCCCGTCCCCGCTGACTATCGATAACCGCGTTTTCGTTTACTTTTTAAATTGCGAGCGGCAAGAAGTAGCTCCACTCCCACGATGGCTGCCTGTACCAAAAGGCTTACGGGCAGCCAATTTTGCGTAATCCAATTCGGCCTATAATTGCCCATGTAATTGATCATATCAAAAATTGCTGTGCGGCTTCCTGCCTGATTATTTAACACGTCGTAAAAAGTGACGACTGGATTTGCCAAAAGCAAATAGTGATACCAGGCAACTGGGCTTCCGAGCTGCTCGCCGTAAGCTGACGAGGAGTACAATAGGCTCGGTGCAAAATGAATTAGCAGTGTTCCACCAATTAAAATCAAATTCGTTGCATAGGAGGACAATGCCGCATATACCGACCGCTCTGCCCCTGCTGAGCAGAGAATTGACAACGTGCTAATCTCCAATGCGACAATTAAAAGAACGCTGATCATCGCCACCAAATCGACCATTTGAATCCCACCGTAGACAAAGACCAGTGAAAAAACTGGAAGCGATGTGACAAGTAGGACAAATATCATATTCATACTTGAGACAAGCTTTCCGAAAATCACCTGCCACGGAGAGACACCAGTTGAGAAAAATAGTTCCAGATTGCCATTTTCGCGCTCTTGACTGATGCCTGTTCCTGCTAGGGCCGGCGCGATAAACACAATCATCAGACACTCTGCCATTGCAAGTGTCAGATACAACTGAAGAAGAGCTGCATAATCATTCTCGCTGCTTGTCTGCATATAGCTAACCATATTGATAAATACGACAACAGCAATGACGGCAATGACACTGTTGACAGCCAGAACGGCAAACAAAAATGCCTTACTTCGATTTGCCGCCCATCTGTCTTTTTCATAGATCGGATTTCGAAATTGAATCATTTTGCCCCCTTTCCACCAGAAATCTCTCGCTCTAACAGATTTTCCAAACTACTCTGTCCTCTGCTAAATGAATAGACCTTAACACCACTCTCCACAAGCTTTTTTAACAATTCGACTTCATCCTGAATACCGCCTGCAAAGTGAATCACGATAAATTTCCCGTCTCGTGAAATTGTGCGCACTAATTTTTCCCTTCGAAGGACTGCGACTGCAAGCTCTGGTGACTCACTGACGCGAAGATACAAGAGTGCTTCACTTCTTGCCTGACGCAAAATTTCATTCAAATTTCCCTCGCTGATAATTCGTCCCTTTTCCAGAATGCCAATCTCATTGCACAGCTGTGCTGCATCTGGAAGCGACTGCGATGCCATCAAAACTGTCGTCTCCTCCTCTGCTAGCATCGCAAACAATTCTTCCATCGCAAGCTTTTGTGCAAGCTCCATCCCTGCAAATGGGTCATCCAGAAGCAATAATTTAGGACGGTGTAAAATCGCCCGAAGAAATGACAGTTCTCTTCGAATGCCAATCGGCTGCTCTTCCACTAGCTGCTCTGCTTTTCTCTCAAGATGCCCAAGCGATAGCACTTCCATGCACCGCTCTCTTGCAGCCAGACCAGAAAGCCCCTGCGCATGCGCATAGATTTCCAAATATTCCATGACCTGAAGGCGTGGAAAATAGCCATCCTGAGCACCCATATATCCCAAAATACGCAGAATATTTTTCTTATTCTCCCGCTTTGACGTATCCATTCCGTTGATATAAACTTTTCCACTCTGCGGCTCCAACAGACCGGCACACAGACGAAGAAGTGTTGTCTTTCCGGAATCTTTTCTGCCAAGAAGCGCAAAAAAACTGCCCGGTGTCACGTTTAGCGAAAGATCATCGATCAATGTTTTCTTTTTTGTCTGAAATGTAAGCTGATTTACGGACAGCATTGAATATGAAATCCTCCTATCTGATTGCCAATCAATCGTTTGTCACCGAAAGACGCAGAATCGTATTATTTTCCACTGGATAGTCCGTATTTTTTTGAATCGTCGGTGTATAGTCAATCTGCGCCATCACGGTTGTCTGATCTTTCTTTGTGTACAAAAAGTATTCATAAAAAGAAGAAAGCTGTCCAATCCACTGACCACGATTTTGGTATGCACCATCCGAAAACTGCTCTACCGTCATCATATGAACACGTCCATTTTTCTGCTCGGTCTCTAACTCAATCGTCTCACCCGGTTTCCAGTGCTCAATTAATGCAAGCTCATCATCCACATTGACAACTGCAGATACCAATTCATATGCCGTGTTGTTCGTCAGCGTTCCCACAAGACCAGACGAATCACTATTTTTTTCAATGCTTCCTGTGATTTTTCCAATGCCTGTGACTGTCTGCTGCAGCTGAAAATAGCGAGCCGAAAAGGCTGTTAAATTCTCCACCTTCAAAATTGTTTGACTTTTATCAAAACTGATTGTTGCAATGCGCTTTGCATTCACCGTGCCGTTTTGCGTATTGCTTCCCCAATAATCATACTCCATCAGTGGCATAATGCTGTATTGCGGATAAAAGCTGATATTGTAACCACTGTTAAATGGTGCCTGAATACCGGTATAAACCGTCTGTGTCACTTCATTTTCTGTACAATTTTCGTTGGAAAGAACTGTGAGACTTTGAAGGAATGGCCTTGAATAGCGCGTGCCGCTTCCCACAATAAAAATCAAAACAGAAAAGCCAATCGCAAGCACACAGACGAGCGGTCGAAACCAGCGTATCTTCTTTCGTTCTCTCACGAGAACATAAATACCTGGAATGCCAATTGCCAAATATAAAACCAAAATGGCCACATACAGACCCACGTCTGGCGGTTGTGCGGAGGATTTTTGCTGACGGATTCGATAGACAAGCGTAGTTTCATTGTAGACACTCATTGAAGTATAATCATCTGAATAGCTTCCGCTTGAACCTGCGCTAAGAGCCGTTAATAGCTGCGCTTTTCTGCTATCTGTAAGCCGCGCCACAGTTTGACTAAGTGTATTGCCAAGGAACCATACCGTTCCTTTTCCAAAATTTCGATATAAAAGCTTTCCACTTCCACCGACACTGAAATTTTTGGATGAGCCAAAGCCCGTTACTCCCATGCGCTCTAACATGCTCCAGCCACC
>CAUCWU010000159.1 GCA_958446555.1 uncultured Lachnospiraceae bacterium
AGGTTGATAAGTGTAATGATTTTAAGTATCTGATTAAGATCATGATCCCGATCAACAAGAGCCCAATCACAACAGTCAGTATCTTAAATGCAATCAGCTGCTGGAACTCCTTCATGTGGCCGTTACTTGTAACAAACAGCAAGGAGATGCGTGTCCTTTCCTATGGACTGATGCAGTTCCAGACAGAGAACGGTTCGTCGTATGAGCTCATCATGGCGGCATCCTGTATCCTGGTACTCCCAATCGTAATCGTCTACCTGATTCTTCGTAAGTATGTAATCGAGGGAGTTACACAGAGTGGTATCAAGGGTTAACCCAAACATCATTATATGTTAGAAACCGGATCCCCGGATTCTATAGATAACAAGTTTTATCTACCACGCCTACAAGTGGGCGTAAAAAAGAGAGGAGAAAACTCATGAAATTAAGAAAAGTAAGTGCAGTTTTAATGTCAATGTCCATGGCTGGAGTAATGGCTGTTCCAACATTCGCTGACGAGGCAAAGACCATCGAGCCATGTGAAATCACATTTTGGCATGCTATGAATGGTCAGCAGGAGGAATCCCTGACAGCTCTTACCGATAAGTTTAATGAGGAGAATGAGTATGGCATCACTGTTACACTGGTAAATCAGGGTAACTACAGTGACCTGAGCACAAAGCTGACTGCAAATGCAGCTGCTGATACCCTTCCGGATCTGTCTCAGGGTTACAACAACTGGGTAACTGCATATACTGACAAGATTGTTCATCTGGATGACTTCGTTACCGATGAGGATTTCGATTATGATGATCTGATCGACAGCTACAAGGATGAGTGCGAGGTATATGGCTTCGTTGCATGTGTACCGTTCAACAAGAGTACTTATGTATACTTCTACAACAAGACTCTGTTTGATGAGTTAGGTATCGAGGCTCCGACCACTTGGGATGAGATGAAAGAGGTTGGCGCAAAGTTAAAGGAAGAGAAGGACATCGAGGCTCTTGGTGTTGACGATCTTTCTGGACTCTTAGAGGCATCTCTGCATCAGAACGGTTGTGATTATGTAAGCAAGGACGGCGCTCTGTTTGATAACGAGGCTGGTCTTGAGGCTGTAACCTACATCATGGATATGTACAACAACGGTTATGCACGTCTGGTAGGTGAGGATAGCTACTTCTCCAACGTTATTTCCAACCAGATGATCGGTGGATACATCGGTTCTTGTACTGGTATCTCCTATATCAATCATGAGGATTGGGATCTAGCTGTAGCTCCACTGCCGGGCAACAAGGAAAAGGCTGCTAACCAGGCTGGAACCAATGTATACATGTTCAGCACCGATGAGAACAAGCAGAACGCAGCTTGGGAATATATGAAGTTCTTAACTTCTGTTGATTCTACTGTACAGTGGTCTGAAGAGACAGGATATCTGCCAGTAAGAAAGTCTGCATATGAGACCGATGAGTTCCAGAAGTTCATGGATGAGGACGAGACCAACAACTACAAGTCCGCATATGAGCAGTCTCCATACTTCTTCGCTCAGCCAGTATTCGATGGCAGCTACGATGTAATGAACACCGTCAGCACCGTTTTAGAGGATTCCATCTTAGACGAGCTTGAGCCAGAGGAAGTTCTTGAGAATCTGGTAACAGAGCTTAACGACAAGCTGGGCGTAGACGGCGTAGTAACTGAGGAAGAGTCTTCAACTGTAGCAGAATAAAAATAATTGTTTTGCGGTCAAAAGGTCTTTAGAACTTGATTGATGCCTACGAAACGGGGCTGTCATTTATGGCAGCCCTTTATCCATCTTTCTGAGTTTTTTCAGAGAGATGGATAAGGGACTGATAAAGTCCCGTTACTGTTTTAAATTTACTAGAAAGAGGAAAAATATGACAACAATAACATTTTATAATGGTTTAAAAGAGATAGGTGGAACTTTTGTTGTGGTAGAAACCGAAGAGGCAAGATGTATGTTTGATTTCGGCTTTGCCGTAATGGATCGCATGGATGATAAGATTGCAGTGCGCTACAATGAGTGCTCAGCTGACTATGCCCGTCTGGGTGTGCTTGCATCCCACGATGGCATCTATGATGAGGAGACTGCTTCTAAGCTTGGTCTTGTCAGCTTTGAAAAGGATACAAAGAAGAATTTCTTCGTGATTTCTCATATGCATATTGACCATATGGGTGGTCTTGGCATGCTGGATCAGAATCTTCCAGTTTATATGAGCGAGGATTCCTTAAAGTTGTACCGCAGACTTGAGGCATGTGGTGACATTCAGGTAAAGGGTCACAAAAACTGCATCGGTATCCCGTATGGTGAGAGCTTCACTGTCGGAGATATCAAGGTAGAGGTAGAGGCAATTGACCATGATGTCATCGGCGCGTGTGGATATCGAATCACAACACCAGGCGGCACCATCTGCTATACAGGAGATTATCGTTTCCACGGCTTCCATCCAGAGGTGACAAAGGCATTTGGACAGAAGATGAAGGGGGCTGACGTGCTGATCACAGAGGGCGTTACCGTAAGCTTTGATGATGTTGATATGCTTTCTCTTACCGAGCCAGAGGAGCCAGGCAGAAGCGAGAGCTGGCTTCAGGACGAGATGCACAGAGAGTCCTTAGAGCAGAAGGGACTGATTATTGTTAACCCATATAACCGCAATGTAGAGCGTCTGCATCGCTTGATTCAGACTGCTCACGAGACCGGAAGAAAGCTTGTCATGGATGGTGTACAGGCAGATTATGTACAGACCTTCTATCCAGACGATGAGATTTTGATGTATGAAAACAGCGTCGGTGCTGATTTAAACAAGGCAAACGAGCGCGGCTGGACAGTGATCACAAGACAGGAGCTTTTAACAAATCCATCTAAGTACATCTTACAGCAGGACTATGTCAACTTCTATGAGCTAATGGATTTAAGTTCCGTGATCACTTTGTATGTTCATATGGATGGAGCACCTCTTGGCGATTATGATCCGTCATTTGGAAAAATGCATCGCATCCTAGAGCATCTAAACATTCCATATGTGCATATGGGAATCGGTGGACACTCCAGACCATACTATTTAAGAACCATGCTTGACACGATTGCACCGCACATTTTAGTGCCGCTTCACAGCTTCCGACCAGAGCAGGTCAATACCGCTCATGCCGACAAGCGCATCCTTCCAGAGTATGGACAGAGCTTCGTATTCGAAGGTGGGGAGATGACCCTAAGAAAGTAAGACACAGGGCCTCGAGGTGAATGTGTTTTACGAGGCTTTAATAGTATAGTGAGGGACACAAATGAGAATTTTAATAGTAAACGACGACGGCATCCAAGCTCCAGGCATTCGTAAACTTACAGAGCTTGCCGTAACACTCGGCGAGGTGTGGGTAGTGGCCCCAAAGAGCCAGTGCAGTGCAATGTCCCAGCGAATCACGCTGTTTTCGGACATTGAAGTGACACCGGAAAATTATAGTGTAGAAGGCGTAAAAGCCTACAGCGTAGGCGGAACACCGGCAGACTGTGTAAAGGTCGCACTCGAATTTTTGATGCCAGAAAAGCCAGATGTGGTATTCTCTGGTATCAACAGCGGCTACAACACTGGAATTGATATTCTTTATTCTGGTACAGTCGGTGCGGCAATGGAAGCACTTGCAAACGGCATTCGCTCTTTTGCCTTCTCCAATAAAAACGATGGCAATTGGGAGACTGTGGATGAATATCTGCTTCCACTTGTAAAAGAAATGCTTGCTAAGAATCTTTCAATGGATCGCATCTGGAATGTCAATTTTCCAGGCTGTAATTTTAGTGAGTGCAAAGGCGTTTTGTGGGACCGCATCCCGGCAAAGCATCAGTTCTATCAGGATGATTATGTGAAAACTGAGCATGCAGATGGAAGCTTTTCTCTTCGCTCAAAAGGTGTTATGATCGATCATGCAGAGGCCGGAACTGATATCGGTGCTCTTCTTGATAACTACATTGCGATCGGCAGTGTACGTTGCGCAGCACTCGGATATGAGAACTAATTAAATGAAAACAAATTTGGATTGCTTCTATTATATATTATATAAATAATTACTTATTTTGAAAGATTTATTTTAGAAGTAATCAAAACTATATAAAATACAGGACAAGATTATGGAAAAGAAAAAAGTAAAACTTTATTATACCTCTGATGTACACGGCTATTTCTATCCAACTTCCTACGGTGACCGCGAGGTAAAGCCGATGGGACTGTTTGCGTGTGCATCCGAATATCAAAAAGATGACGATACACTTGTGCTTGACGGCGGTGATATGCTTCAGGGTTCTGCCTATGCCTACTACAGCAAAAATATTTTAGGTACCTCTGAGTACATTGCGCAGATGGTAAATGATTGCGGATACGATTTCTACACACTTGGAAATCATGATTTCAATTATGGTCAGGCTTATCAGGCAATTTATCGAAAGAACCACAAGGGAACCTGTGTCTGCCAGAATGTGTTAGACAGTGAAGGAAATGTGCTGTATCCGTATGTAATTCACACAATGAAAAATGGTGTGAAGGTCGGACTCGTCGGCATCGTAACCGATTATATCAATGTCTGGGAGAAAAAAGAAAACCTGGTTGGCATTCAGGTTGTTGACCCATTTGAGTCAGCAAGAAAGGCACTGGAAGAACTAAAGGGCAAGGTAGATTTAACGATCTGTATTTACCACGGTGGCTTCGAGAGCGATGTCGAGACTGGAAAACTTTTATCAGATACAACCGAGAATGTTGGCTACAAAATCTGTAGAGAGCTTGATTTTGATGTGCTTTTAACCGGACATCAGCATATGCCAGTATCTGGAAGAATGATTCACGGCACCTACACACTTCAGCCGCTCGCAAACGGAAGAGAGTATGCATATGTCGAGATTGAGTTAGAGAAAGATGCCAAGTCAATTGAAAACACAAAGATTTCTTCCATCACATCCAAGAAGGTAGTGCCAAATCTAGAGAACGCAAAGTCTCTGTGCGAGAAATACAGCTTTGTCGAGGACAAGGTACAGAAGTGGCTTGATGAGCCAATGGGTTATTTAAGTCGTCCACTTTATCCAGAAGATAAGGTGACAATGGCATTAAAGGGAAGTGGCATTGCTGATTTGATCAACCGCATTCAGCTTGATATATCTGGTGCACAGTTATCAATCGTTGGTCTTGCAAATGAGATTGCAGGCTTCAACGCATGTGTGACAACAAGAGATATCATTGCAACCTATCCATTCCCAAATACACTTGTCGTATGCCGTATCACAGGCGAAAAGCTAAAGGCAGCAATGGAGCGCACAGCAGAGTATTTCGATATTGACAAGGACGGAAATGTTGTTGTTGCAGAGAGCTTCCTTGTGCCGAAGGTTGAGCATTATAATTATGACTACTTTGCAGGTGTAACTTGGGAGATCCACCCAGAGGCACCGATGGGCAGTCGTATTCAGAAGCTATCCTATCAGGGAAAGCTAGTACAGCCAGACGATGAGTTCACGCTTTGCATGAACAATTACCGTTACAGCGGAGCAGGCGGCTATCCGATGTATCCAACCTGCCCAGTTGTAAAAGAGATCAATACCGAGATGGTAGAGATCATTATGGACTATTTCCGCACACATGATAAGATCGAGATTTGATACAACAAAGTCACAAACAATTTGTAGGCAATATTATCGGAAATTCCAATAGTTAGGTATAAAAATGTTGAATAAGGGAAGAATAAAGGTATAGTCGATTGTCAAATATGACAGGCTTACCGAAATTCTTTCCAAAATGTTTTGTAAAACTTAATGAATATGTAAAGAAAACGTAATAAATTGTCAAATTTGCTTGACTTTTGTTTAGAGTTGTATTATACTAAGCACATGTTGATGAGAACAACACATCAATAAAAAATATGCGCTTCTAGCTCAGTTGGTAGAGCACCTGACTCTTAATCAGGGTGTCCAGGGTTCGAGCCCCTGGAGGCGCACTAAAGTACCGGTTTTGGAGACATAAGAGCTCTGGGGTCGGTGCTTTCTTTGTTTATACGGATTTTTTTATCCAGTTCTTCGCAGAAAACCTCGTCCGACATAGTCGGGCGGGGATGAA
>CAUCWU010000160.1 GCA_958446555.1 uncultured Lachnospiraceae bacterium
AAATGTCAATAGCAAATCTCGATAATATTCATATTGTTTTTGGCGAGCTTCAATTTCTGCTGGAAGACCGATGCTTAAGTCGGTACAGATGGTGTCAAAATTATCTAAAACTTTTACCAAACGCTCTTGAACTGCTAATGAAGGAACTGGTACTCTATAATTAAGCACTTTTTGAAAATCAAGTGAATCAACTGTGCCACCCTGTTTTTTGGTTTTAACAAGTATATCTTTGCCTTTTCCCTGAATCAAATGAAACGCATAACGTGGAAGAATATCCTCATCAACTACAAGCATTTTTATATCTTGGTTTATGGTTGTTTCAAAGGGAACATATGCTACTGGAAATGTATGTTTCAAAATTCCTGATCTTATAACAACTGCAATACTATTTCTAGGATAAACAGTCATCGAAGCCTCTCTAATTGCTTTTTCCGTAATGTGATCTCCAGTATCTAATAAAGTGGAATTTTTCATATCCTTAGATGAAATCCAAGGAATTGTTCCTCCTTCCCAGTAGCTATTTTCTGCCATTGAAGGTGTTTTTCCACCAGACCATTTGCCTAATTGCCCAAGTGTTTTCCAAACAAATTCACTATTCTCACCTTCTTTATTATCAAAAGATAACAGTTTATTTCGGTAAAACTCATATTGCTTCTTTCGAGCTGTAAGCTCGGCTGTAAGCTCGGCTGTAAGCTCGGCTGTAAGTAACGTGAAAGAGTCCAGCACTCGGGCTATTTCACGTTGTACCTCCAGAGGAGGTACAGGAATCACTACTTTAGTCATTTTATCTTTTGACACATTAAAACGTGTTACTCCACTCGCTGTTTTTCTAATTTGATATCTAAGCTCATTTGAGCGAAATAAATGTTTAAAAAAATTAGGTTCAAATTCACTCAGATTATCAAATCTAAAAAAGAAGCAGAAACTGTTTAAGTATAAATTTTCTCTAAGTTTTTGTGTAACAACGGAAGAAAAGCCACACTCGTCTAATGTCTCTGAAGATCCTGTAAAAATAACATCTCCATATTTTAATGTCTTCTGTTTTTCCCCTATAGCAATTTTTACACGATCTAATGGATTTATATCTAATGCAGGATTTAAATAAACATTCTTATACGTTATAAAAACAGCATTTCCATTTTCAAAATCTTTTTTTGATTTACCTGTAATCCCTCCATAAAATTTTCCAATCTGCCCCAGCGTTTTATACTCCACCCCCTCCGGACAAAGTTCTTTAATCAACTCATTTAGTCTACTCATTCTTTTTCACCACCACTCTCAGTCATATTGGGATGCTGCATATAAAAAATCTCCTTCTGTCTTTCAATTTCTGTTTTTAATTGCTCTTTTGTCGGTAAACACGTTAAATATTTTGACATAAAGAGATGATCATTATCATGGAGAACTGAATATCTTGCAATATCCTCATCAGTTTCTGAACAAAGTAAAATACCGATAGTTGGATTATCACCTGCTTTGCACTTCAATTCATCATACATTCTTACATACATATCAATCTGACCAACGTCTTGATGAGTTATTTTCCCCATTTTCAAATCAATCAGCACATAACATTTAAGTTCGATATTGTAAAAAACAAGATCAATATAATAATCTTCTGTTTCCGTAACAATATGCTGCTGACGAGCTACAAATGCAAACCCACGTCCCATCTCCATTAAAAAATCTCGAATATGGGTAATAATTGCAGCCTCTAGATCACTTTCCAGATAACTGTCTTCATTTTTAAAACCAAGAAATTCTGCCATAATCGGATTTTTCAGTAACTCAAAACTATTCTTTTGATAATCCGCTGTTTTTTGTTGCATCTCTGCAATCACATTTTCTTTTTTAGGAGACTGCAAAAGGCGGTAATAATACTGTGTGGCTATATTTCGATCCAACGTACGACTGCTCCAGTTTTCACTTGCAGCTTCGTGCATATACCAGAGTCGTGCATCCTCATCTGGCACACGTAAAAGACTGCGAAATTGTGTCCAGTTCAAATTGTGAACGCATGCGTTCACAATCTCTTTGTCTGGAAAATAAAGATAAAATTTACGGAAGTACTGCAAATTTCTTTTGGAGTAATTCTTACCATATTCTCTTTCAAGTTCCTTAGATAATATTTCAATCAGTGCTTTTCCATATTCGGCTCTTGCATTTCCTGCCTGCTCCTGTTCAACAATACGTTTGCCAACATTCCAGTATGTTAGAACCATCGCTCTGCTCGCAGCACTGTATGCTTCATGTTGACCCAAAGCAATGATATTCTTTACATCGTTAATGACAGATTGATATTCAACCAAATTATTTTCCATATCATTCCCCTTCAATCTCCGCAATAATTTTATCAATCTCATCACGAAGTACCTGCTCTCGAGCTACAATCTCCTTGATTTCTGCATTCAGCTTCACAATATCAATTTTCTCTCTGGTATCCTCTGCCTCAACATAAGTGGAAACCGACAAATTATAATCATTCTCTACGACTTCCTCATAATTTGCCAAATGTGAGAAATGCAAAATCTCCTCTCTCTTTGCAAATACATCTATGATGTGCTCAATATTCTCTGGTGTCAATTTATTATTGTTTGTTACCTTCACGCACTCATTTGTGGCATCTATAAATAAAACCTTATTATCAGTTTTATTTTTCTTCATAACCATAATGCAAGTTGCAATGGAAGTACCAAAGAACAAGTTATTTGGCAACTGGATGATACAATCCACATAGTTATTATCAATCAAATACTGACGAATTTTCTTCTCTGCACCACCACGATACATAATGCCCGGAAAACATACAATCGCAGCTGTACCGTTGGATGCAAGCCATGACAAGCTGTGCATGATGAATGCCATATCTGCCTTGCTCTTCGGTGCAAGCACACCAGCTGGAGCAAATCGAGGATCATTGATCAAAAGTGGATTTTCATCGCCTGCCCACTTAATTGAATAAGGTGGGTTAGAGACAATTAGTTCAAATGGCTCATCATCCCAATGCTGTGGGCTAATCAATGTGTCCTCACAGGCAATATTAAATTTATCAAATCCCACATCATGCAAAAACATATTGATTCGACATAGATTATAAGTGGTAATATTGATTTCCTGTCCGTAGAAACCGTTACGAATCGCATCCTTACCAAGAATTGACTCAGCTTTTAAAAGTAAACTTCCACTACCACAGGCTGGATCGTATACTTTGTTAATTTCTGTCTTCCCTACAGTTCCAAGCCTTGTAAGCAATTCTGACACATCAGCTGGTGTAAAAAATTCACCACCTGATTTTCCTGCATTGGACGCATACATCGTCATCAAATACTCATATGCATCGCCAAAGGCATCAATTGAATGATCCTTCACATCTCCAAGATTCATATCACCAACACCATTTAAAAGCTTAACCAACTTTTCATTGCGCTTTGCAACTGTCGCGCCTAGCTTATTGCTATTGACATCATAATCATCGAAAAGTCCTGCAAAGTCGTTTTCTGCCTCGCTTCCCTTGGCTGACTCCTCAATATGACGGAAAACGCGCTCAAGTGTTTCATTCAGATTTTCATCATCTGCTGCCTTAGCACGGACATTGCAAAACAACTCACTCGGTAAAATAAAAAAGCCTTTTTCTTCTACCAGTCCGTCACGAGCTTCCTCTGCATCCTCATCTGGCATTTTTGCGAAATCAAAATCTGTATTTCCAGCTTCAATTTCACCACTATTTATATAATTGCATAGATTTTCAGAGATATAACGATAAAACATCGTGCCAAGGACATAATTCTTAAAATCCCATCCATCAACCGCTCCACGCAGTTCATCGGCAATCGCCCAAATGGCACGATGCAGCTCGTCTCGTTCCTGTTCTTTTTTGGTATCAACCATTCTTATTCCTCCGTTACCTCTCTGGCATAGTACCAGAATCTCTTATATTTTTTCTATCAATTTCTGATCATATTAAAATTCAACTACGCTTTCAATACAATTTTATTATAAATATCGTAATTAGAAAAGTCAATCTCTTCACATATTCCTAACTGATTTAAAAGTTTAAAAATTAATTATATCACCATACATTTAATGCCCTCTCGGGCTAACCACTCGTTTTCACAAACTAAAAGAGAGCTTCATGCTAGCAGATGCATTTTTGTGTCAATGATACATCCAACTACTCAGAATGATTTAAAACGCAATTAATATCCATATATTTTGTCTTAATAATATTTAGGTATTTTCGTCCTCCATAAACTTACGATCGTTGTCCCAATAATCTAAAACAATACGGATCTCAATATCATCCATCGTTGTTTGTAATACCCTTCCATCCTCAGATAACACTAAAGCTTTATCCAAATTATTGAGATTTAAAACTCTAATTTGCCCGTTTTCACGTGTAAAAGCATAGCCATTCACAATCATATCTGCTCGATCTGCAATTTCTCTAATTTTGTCCATACGCCAACCTCACTTCCTTAATAGGCTTCAAAAATTTTGAAACATCAATATATAAGTTCTCCAAAATTGGAACTAAATCAATGTATTCCTCCTCTGGCTTTTGGTTATGCTTATATTTTGCCATTACTACTAGATAGCCATTATCCCATTCTTTTATAGAAGTAAAATATTCCAATGAATATGGTCCACGAAAACGAATTATTTTGTTTCCATATTGAAATTTAATCATATCTTTATCATTGCTAAGATACGCTTTTTCAATGTCCATTCGTTATCTCCCCTACTTTCAATTTTAATCTTTTTTACAAATAACTCATTTCTACAACGATGAAGAAACCGTTACTCCGATAAGATATGAGGAGTGTCAATGCCCTCTCGGGCTAATGACTCATTTCTACGGAGAAGCTTTTAAGCTTGATACCGATGATACTACTATTGTGTCAATGCCCTCTCGGGCTAGTGACTCATTTCTACACCAACATGGCTTATGACCTCAGTTGTATTTTTGATCATGTGTCAATGCCCTCTCGGGCTAGTGACTCATTTCTACAGTACCCCTTCAAAAACCTAAGTTTTATGCGGTTTCCAGAGCCTCATTTTCATGCATGTTTACAATTTGGACATATTTAATGTGCCAAATCTTCCCAAACCCTGAATCTACTATAGCACAAAACTATTCCTCTGTCATCCTATTTTTTCATTTATACTCTCTTTAACTCTGGCGAGAAATATATTAAGTCAGCATTTGCACCTACTTCCCATGGCTTACAACAAAGTGATAAAATATGGGATGCTGGTGGATTTGTGACCACATTTAATAAGCCTCTCTGTTCAAACTGTTGATCAAGTTCTATTCTGCTGAAACGTATTGGAAGTTCTTTTAAAATTTGCAATACTGTTTCTTCCTGACCATCTGACAGATTCATCCATATCGAACTGACTGCCGGTGGAATTACCACTGGTGTATTACAAAAGCGCTCCCAATCATTCGGATGATCTGCAAAATATTTTTTGATTTCGGTTCTTTTCTCATCGGTAACAATTTTACACCAATATCCATCTACACATTCGCTCAAAATGCGCAACTTCATTTTCGGCGTAAAGGCTTTTTTCAAGAAAATCCACTTGCCAATCTTTTCTCCCTTTTTCCAGAAATGTTCACCTGTTACGCTATCTTCCTCTGCGTACTTATCTCGTATACCTACGACCTGCCAATATCCAGCACTGTATTGTGTTACCCAATCACCTATCTGAATCATCGAATACCTCTTCTCTTGTTTCTATCCACAGTCGGTAATTTCACAGAGTCTGACATGTCAGCACAAAGCCGACTGTGACTTGCCTCATGTCAGTGGGGGATACCGATTTCTCTCCGCCCACCACTGCCGTTAATTTTCCAATAGCAATTCATCTCGCCACCTATAGAGGTTGGAGAATCCTTGCTATTATTGTTGAAGATTATAAGCTTGCGTACTTTTCTTCCATAAACTGTCTTGCCTGCTGTGCATTGGATGGATTTGTATCCTCTAACAGCACGTGAATGTGCGGCTTATGCTCCTTGATATAGCGAAGCAAAAATTCATAGTCCATC
>CAUCWU010000161.1 GCA_958446555.1 uncultured Lachnospiraceae bacterium
TTTTCTTCTCCTTGTCTTTTTTATTTTCTTTGTTTATTGATTATTGCTGCAACCAAATCTTACAGTGTCTTTAAGTCCTCTTTGATTGCTGCAACAAACGCTTGGTTAAATTTTACTGCATGATGAGTGCTTTGCATCAACTCATCAAGCTCGCGGACGCAGGTAGACAAATCATCATTCACAATGATATAGTCATACTGATCCATGTAAATGCCCTCTTCTGTCGCGCGCTTTAATCGCTTCTCGATTAACTCAGGTGTCTCAGTTCCTCTCGATGTCAGACGTCTCTTTAACTCAGCAGCAGACGGCGGTGTGATAAAGATGAGGATTGTATCCGGGTAGGTCTTTTTGACCTGCATAGCTCCCTGCATTTCAATTTCCAGGATGACATCTTTTCCTGCTGCAAGATTTTCCTCTACAAAACCAGCTGGTGTTCCGTAACCTTTGTTTACATAGATTGCGCTCTCTAAGAAATATCCTTCTGCCTGTCTTTTTACAAACTCCTCATGAGAAATGAAATAATACTCTTTTCCGTTTGTCTCACCCGGTCTTGGTGCACGGCTTGTACAGGAAATGGAGAGTGCATATTGCTCATTTTTGCAAAGCTCCTTCATCACTGTTCCCTTTCCTGAACCAGAAAAACCAGAAACTACAAATAAATTGCCCCGTTTACTCATTTTCTTCCTCCTCCTGTATCATTGTCTTTCCTGCTGCTTGGTTGCATCTGGCACAAAGTGTCTCCGGCGCAAGTGCCGACAGCACTAGATGCCCGCTTCCAGTAAGAATGACTGATTTTGTCTTTCTGCCCTGAGTTGCGTCAACTGCGCTCGATTTACTTCTCGCTTCGCTGACCATACGCTTCATTGGCGCAGAATCTGCTCTGCAGATCGATACAATCTGACTAGAATTGATGTAATTACCAAATCCGATATTTACAAACATACAAAACTCCTATGAAATTATTCGATGTTTTGAACCTGTTCACGTATCTTCTCAATCTCAGTCTTCATATCGATTGCGACATCTGCAAGTGTTACATCGTTAATCTTTGAGAGTGTGGTATTGGCCTCGCGGTTCATCTCCTGAGCCAAAAAGTCTAGCTTTCTTCCTACGCTTCCACCACCGCACAAAGCCTCTTTCATATGGCTGATATGGGTGCGCAGTCGAACCATCTCCTCATCCACACAGATCTTATCTGCATACAGCGTAACCTCTGCCGCAATGCGGTTCTCATCAATCACAGACGCATCCAAAAATTCCTTCACCTTCTCTGTCAGGCGAATGCGATACTCCTGTACCATGATTGGTGCTTTCTCAGTCACAGCATCTACTAACAGATCCATATGGTCAAGCTTTGCGAGTAAGTCTTTCTTTAGCTGTTCGCCCTCGGTCTCGCGCGCCTGTACCATTGCTGCACACGCCTCTCTGACTGCCTTCTCTACATCCGGCCACAATTCCTTCGCATCGGTATCCCGCTGCTCCATTGTAAAAACTTCCGGCATTTTGGCAAGCTCTGTCAGGCTTAAATTGTTCTCAAGCTGAAAAGTATCGGCCATCTGCGCCATATGTGTGACATATGCCTTTGCGATCTCCTCGTGATAACACAAAACAGTCTCATCATCCGATTCCTTTTCATAACTGATATACATGTCTACTTTTCCGCGCTGCAGCTGTTCTTTTACGAGACCTCGGATTGCAGTCTCAAAGCAGTTAAAGATCTTCGGCATCTTGATTGACAAATCCAGATACCTGTGATTTACTGATTTCATCTCTACGATGATCTTATGTGATTCGCCCGCCAACTCGTAGCGTCCGAATCCAGTCATACTTCGTATCATAATATAATAGCCTTTCCGGCAGCTGCTTTTATAGTGCAGACTACGACTTATTATTATACGCTAATTTAATTCTATCGTCAACTTGCAATCGAAGAAAGATTGCGTTTTTTTTGATATTCTGATATACTAGAATTGCAAAGTTATAAGCTGATCATGCTTGCATGAAAATGCTTATGGCCTTAAGATCTAAGTAAGATCAAAGAAAGGTTCATTACTATGGCATTTGATGGAATTGTAATTTCAAATATTGTATCTGAATTAAAACAAAAGCTGACTGGCGGGCGCATCTCAAAGATTGCTCAGCCAGAGCCTGAGGAACTGGTTCTCACAATCAAGAATCAAAAGGACACCTACCGTCTGTTTTTGTCAGCAAACGCAAGTCTTCCGCTCATTTATCTGACAAAAGAGACTGGACTAAGTCCACTGACAGCACCGAACTTTTGTATGCTTCTTCGAAAGCACATTGGAAATGCCCGCATTACCGGTGTCACACAGCCAGGACTTGAGCGAATTGTTCGCCTAGAGCTTGAACATCTTGATGAGATGGGTGATCTTCGCCACAAATCTCTTGTCATTGAGATTATGGGAAAACACAGCAATATCATTTTCTGTGACGAAACCGATACGATCATTGACAGTATTAAGCATGTCAGCGCAGCTGTCAGCTCTGTTCGCGAGGTGCTTCCTGGTCGAAGCTATTTTATCCCAAACACAACTGGAAAGACCAATCCGCTTGATGCAGACAAAGACTTTTTCCTCTCCCACTTTACATCTGGGAAAAATATTGCAGCGATTCTTTCCGCAAGCTTTACCGGAATCAGCAATGTCAGTGCTGAGGAGATTGTTTATCGAAGTGGCCTTGACAGCTCTCTCGCTGGGGAAGCCTGCACAAAAGACGAACTGGATCGCCTATGGGATGGTTTTTCTCATGTGATGAATCTAATTCGCACTGAAACTTTCTCGCCATGCATCGCCTATGACGGCGATGAACCAAAAGAATTTGATGCGATCACGCTAAGCGGCCTGACTGAATACACAATCAAGCCATTTGATTCCATCAGTGAGGTTTTATACACCTACTATAACTCTCGCAGTGCAATTGCGCGTATGCGTCAAAAATCCTCTGATCTTCGCCATCTGGTTCAAAACTTGATTGAGCGTACAGCCAAAAAAGCTGATCTTCAAAGACGACAGTTATCTGATACCGACAAGAGAGAAAAATATCGCATTTACGGAGAATTGTTAAATGCCTACGGCTATGATTGTCCGCCAGCCTCAAAATCCTACGAGGTTTTCAACTATTATACTGACCAGATGATGACGATCCCTCTTGATCCAACATTAACTGCCAAGGAGAATGCACAAAAGTATTTTGAGCGCTATAACAAGTTAAAAAGAACCTATGAGGCACTCTCCACTTTGACAGTCGAGACTGAAAACGAGCTTGAGCATCTTGAGTCGATCATGACCTCGATTGATATTGCAGCAAGCGATGTCGATCTGGATGAAATTCGAAGAGAATTAAGTGAGAGCGGCTATATCAAGTCCCATGCGCCAAAGGGCAGAAAGGACAACCGCAAAAAGTGTGTTCCGTATCACTATCTATCCTCTGACGGTTTTGATATCTATGTTGGAAAGAACAATTTCCAGAATGAGGAATTGACCTTCAAATTTGCACAGGGCAATGATATCTGGATGCATGCAAAGAAAACACCTGGCTCCCATGTCATCATTCAGACAAACGGAAAAGAAGTACCGGATCGCACCTATGAGGAAGCAGGAAGTCTTGCTGTCTACTACTCAAAGGCGAAGACAGCTCCGAAGGCTGAGGTTGACTATATTGAGCGAAAATTTGTCAAAAAGCCGGCCGGTGCAAAGCCGGGCTTTGTGATCTACCATACGAACTATTCGCTTGTAGCAAGTCCGACGATCGCAGGATTGAAGTTGATTGCGGGCGAGGATTAATGTTTCCCGGTAGGTTACGAAACCCCACAAAGAAAAGGCAGCTGCCCAAATGGGTGGCTGCCTTTTCATACAATCTCTTATTCCTTTTCAGAATTTTCCTCAGCAGCAGCCTCGGTCTCTTCTGTCAATTCTTCTGCTTTCTCGGTTACAGTTGCATCTTCAGACTCTTCTGCCACTGTTTCCTCATCTTCTTTTTCTTCCTCTTCTGTCTCTTCTTCGATGCCACTTAGCTTACGGATTGCTTTTTCCTCAGCTATCTTTGCTACTTCGAGGGCTTTCTGTGCCTCTTTTAAAGCAGCCTCTGCTGCCTCTCTTGCCTGCTGTAAGCGGATTGCCTCTTTTCTGCGCTCTTCCTCTTCGATCAGGCCGTCATAGAGCTTTTCATACTCTCTTGCTGATGCATCCCAAGAGAAGTCCTGCTTCATTGCGCGAAGTACCATCTCATCCCATGCCTTGCGGTCGTTGAAGTAGGTCTTCTTTGCATAGCGAATGATTGCAAGCATCTCATGTGCATTGTAGTTGGTGAAGGAGAATCCGGTTCCGGTTCCATCAACCTCGTTGTACGGAATAACCGTGTCGCGAAGTCCACCTGTCTCACGAACAATCGGAAGTGTTCCATAGCGAAGACTCATCAACTGGCTAAGACCACATGGTTCAAACAGTGACGGCATTAAGAATGCATCGCAGCTTGCATAAATGCGGTGTGACAGTGCCTCAGAATAGAAAATGTTTGCAGATACGCGCTCTGGATATTTTCTGGAGTAATAAGTAAACATATCCTGATACTTGCCCTCTCCAGTTCCCAGCACAACAAGCTGCACATCCTCTGCACAGATCTGATCCAAAACACACTCAACAAGGTCAAGTCCCTTCTGATCGGTCAGACGAGAAACAATTCCAAGCATGAATGCATCTGGATTTTCCTCAAGACCAAGCTCCTTTTGAAGTGCTGCCTTATTCGCTGCCTTTGCCTTGATTGCATCGTCTACTGAATAGTTCACTGCGATATCCTTATCAGTTTCTGGATTATAAACCTTGTAATCGATACCATTTACAATTCCGCTAAGCTGCTTGGAGCGTGCACGGAGCAGTCCGTCTAAGCCCTCGCCATAGAATGGCATACGAATCTCGCTTGCATAGCTGCGGCTTACGGTTGTGATGCGGTCTGCATAGACAAGTCCACCCTTTAATAAATTACCATTTCCATAAGCTTCCAGCTTATCACTGGTGAAGTAATAATCAGACAGTCCGGAGAAGCCCTTGATTGTCTCAACATTCCATGTACCCTGGAATTTCAGATTATGGATGGTAAAGATTGTCTTGATGCCCCAGAAGAACGGATCGGACTGGAAGCTATCATGCAGATAAACCGGAATCAGACCTGTCTGCCAGTCGTGACAGTGAATGATATCTGGCTTGAAGCCGATTAACGGAAGGATTGAAAGCACTGCCTTTGAGAAGAAGCAGAACTTTTCAATATCCTCATACATATTACCATACGGCCATGGTCCACCAAAATAGAACTCACTGTCCACAAAGTAGAAGTGAACACCCTCATACTCCATCTCTAGAACACCGACATACTGAGTACGCCAATAAAAATCAGTATAGAAATGAGTCACATACTTCATCTGAGAGCGAAGAGACTCCTTAATGCACAGATACTTTGGCATAATGACTCTGACATCATACTCTTCTTTATTAAAATACTTTGGAAGGGAGCCGACAACGTCAGCAAGACCTCCCGTTTTGATAAAAGGTACGCCCTCGGACGCAGCGAAAAGAATTTTTTTCATAAACCTCAACCTCCACTATTTGGTACCGTGACGAACCGTCTAATCTGGCGATTCAATCAAGTGTTTTTCTTAATTATACACGAAAATGTCAAATAATGGAAGCTCTTTTTATACAAAATGCATTAGAAATTTTCGTATATTGTGTCTCCACTTTCAACTTAGTTTTTTAGAAGGTTTAATTCCAAGCGAATTTTGTCTGCAATCAGTGCGACAAACTCGGAATTAGTGGGCTTTCCTTTGCCGGAATTGATCGTGTAACCAAATAAGGCATAGATCGTATCCATCTTGCCGCGGCTCCATGCCACCTCTATCGCATGGCGAAGAGCACGCTCGACACGGCTTGGCGTTGTCGTATATTTCTTTGCAATTGCCGGGTACAATGCCTTTGTGATTGAATTTAGCAAATCCATGT
>CAUCWU010000162.1 GCA_958446555.1 uncultured Lachnospiraceae bacterium
AAACCGCGTCGAGCAAATCGCCTGTACCTGTTCCGTGAACAGATGAAACCTGAACTTTATCGAGCTTCGAGGAATTGGTATTATTGATGTTAAGACATTGTTTGGTGTCGAGGCCGTTAAAAATACACAGTCGATTGATATGGTAATCAATCTGGAGGATTGGGACAAGGATAAAGAGTATGATCGTCTTGGCTTGGAGGACCACTATACTGAGTTCCTAGGCAATAAGATTGTCTGCCACAATATTCCGATTCGCCCAGGTAGAAACCTTGCGATCATTGTAGAATCAGCTGCTGTTAACTATCGTCAGAAGAAGATGGGTTACAATGCAGCTAGAGAGCTGTACAACCGTGTACAGAAAAATCTTGCTAGGAGAGATGACGATTAATGAAATGGAATGAAACAGTGCAAAACGAAGTGACAAAGAGACTGCAGGCGATATTAGAGCCAGAGGATCTTCTTTTTGACGAGCCGATGAAGGCTTACACCACATTTCGTGTTGGTGGACCAGCCAAATGGATGGCAATGCCGGAGGATGAGCAGCAGCTTCGCGTGATTTTTGGAATTTGCAAGGAGATGAATATCCCGTATTTTGTTCTTGGACGCGGCAGCAATCTGCTTGTCAGCGACAGCGGCTTTGATGGTGTCATAGTGAATCTGCGAAAGCATTTTACAAAGATAGAAGTTGACAAAGACAAAAAGCAAATCATAGCACAGGCAGGGGCTTCCCTGCCTGCTGTATCGCAGGCGGCGCTAGCAGCTTCACTTACTGGACTGGAGTTTGCCTCTGGTATTCCGGGCACAATGGGTGGCGGTTTGTTTATGAATGCAGGTGCTTACGGTGGAGAGCTAAAGCAGGTTGTGACAGAGGCAACCGTGATCAATATGGACGGTGTGATCCGCCATGTGCCAGTAGAAGAGATGGAGCTTGGCTATCGCATAAGCTGCTTTATGAAAACAAAAGAAGTGATTCTTTCTGTCACGATGCAGCTAACAGAGGGTGCTCCAGTCACAATCAAAGCGACGATGGATGACTTTAATGGAAGACGAAGAGACAAACAGCCATTAGAGTATCCGAGCGCAGGCAGCACATTCAAGCGTCCAGAGGGCTATTTTGCCGGAAAGTTGATTCAGGATGCAGGTCTGAAGGGCTTTTCAGTTGGCGGTGCACAGGTATCAGAAAAGCATGCCGGTTTTGTCATCAACACTGGATCGGCAACTGCATCAGATATCTGGAATCTTTGCAGAGAGATACAAAAACGCGTAAAGGCAGAGTTTGGTGTAGACCTAGAGCCAGAGGTTCAGATGGTTGGTTCATTTGAATAAAATATATGAGTGATGTTGGGGTCAAAAGGTCTTTTGCCCCAACTGATTCTTTTGAATTGATTGATCTGGCATACAGAGGAATAAAATACGATGAGAATTGTAATTGTAACAGGAATGAGCGGAGCAGGAAAGTCAACTGCATTGAAAATGCTAGAGGATATGGGCTTTTACTGTGTTGACAACCTGCCAATTCGCTTAATTGAAAAATTTGTTGAACTAATAAAGGGCGGTGGAACTGAGGCGAAAGACATTGCACTCGGAATCGACATTCGAAATCCAGAATTTATTGGACTGATGAGCGATGTAATCGATCGACTGAAACAAGAAGATATCGATTGCAAGGTTCTGTTTTTGGAGGCATCAGATGAGTGTCTGATCAAGCGCTATAAGGAAAGTCGTCGTAGTCATCCATTGTCTCAGGGACAGAGAGTAGAGATTGGTATCAAAAAAGAGAGAGAACTGATGGCAAGTCTCTTGAAACAGGCCGACTATGTCATTAATACATCACAGCTTTTGACAAGAGAGCTAAAGGCGCAGCTTGAGGACATTTTATTAAAAGGGTTTGATTATAAGAGCCTTTTTGTCACAGTGTTGTCATTTGGTTTTAAGTATGGCATTCCAACCGATGCTGATCTTGTATTTGATGTTCGTTTCTTGCCGAATCCATACTATTTTGAGAGTATGAGACAATTAACTGGAAACGATGCGCCAGTTCGCGACTATGTAATGAGTTCGGACACGGCAAAAGAATTTTTAGAAAAGCTCACCGATATGGTGACATTTCTGATTCCTCATTATATTGATGAGGGAAAATCCCAGCTTGTCATTGCAATCGGATGCACAGGTGGTAAGCACCGTTCCGTCACGATTGCCAATGCTCTTTATGAAAAACTGAAGGGCAAAGAGGGCTATGGGCTGAGACTAGACCACAAGGATATTGAGAAAGATGGAAGAAGAAAATAAGAAAGAGAGAGAAGGAACCTCCTTTTCCATGCAGGTAAAGGAGGAACTTTCCTCTGTATTTGGATCGGCACGACACTGTCAGTTAGCAGAGCTTTTGGCACTGATTCTTTGTTGCGGACGACTGACAGATGCCCCAAATGTCGATGAGAATACAGAAAGTTTTAATAACAAAACGTTACTGTTTGAGTCAGAAAATGAATCTGTTTTAAGAAAGTACTTTACTTTTGTACAAAAAACATTTAATATAGAGCTAATGCGTGTACACAAGGGAAATGGATATGCTTGGGAGATGAATGCAGCAGACACAAAAGAGGTATTGCAGGCTGTCAAGATTGGGGAAGAGGAGTCATTGGAAGAAAGTATTGCCGACAATCGACTGTTTCTTCGAAATTGCTGCCGAAGAGCGTTTATTCGAGGTTATTTCTTGGCATCCGGCTCAATCAGTGCTCCGCAGAAAGGGTATCATTTTGAGATTGTTACCATTTCAGAGGCGCGGGCATTGCAGTTGCAGCAGATCATTCGCTCTTGCGGAATTGATGCAAAGACAGTTGTTCGTAAGAAATATCATGTTGTCTATGCAAAAGAGGGAGAGCAGATCGCGGATCTACTGAGCCTAATGGAAGCACCGAGAGCTAGAATGGACTTCGAAAACATTCGGATTCTAAAGGATGTCCGAAACAGTGTGAACCGCAAAGTAAACTGTGAGGCTGCCAACTTAAATAAGACGGCAAATGCCTCATTGGAACAGGTTAGGGATATTGAATATATCAGTGAATATTACGGTCTGGAAAGCCTACCTGAAAATTTAAAACAGGCCGCGCGTCTGCGCCTTGAAAAGCCGGACGCCTCTCTGACAGAACTAGGGAAATTGATGGATCCACCGGTAAGCAAATCAGGTGTGAATCATCGTTTCAAGAAACTCAAAGCATTAGCAGATCAGATGAGAGAACAAGGAGGAAGATTATGATAACAAAGGAAATTACAGTTGAGATTCCAGCAGGACTAGAAGTACGTCCGGTTGCTGTACTTGTACAGGTTGCAAATCAGTACAGCAGTAGCATTTATGTAGAGAGTGGAAATAAGAAGGTAAATGCAAAGAGCATCATGGGATTGATGACACTGGGACTTCGCGCTGGTGAGTCCGTTACTGTACATGCAGATGGTGAGGATGAAGCAGAAGCTGTAGATAAGATCGAGGCATATCTGACTGGAAAAGCAGTCATCAATGCAAGAGCATAATTGGTGATGATATATTCGTGAAAAAATGGCTCTGCCGTGTGGCAGAGCCATTTTTTTAATCATAGTCAGCTGTATTTGTCAGCAATTTAAAACCGCCCCAGTAGCGGAAAATCGCCTTCGCCAAAATTTTATCTCGCGCGACATATGTATTATTCCAGTAGCGGGAATCCTTCGAATTATTTCGATTATCACCCATCATAAAATAATATCCTTCGGGAACTTCAAACTCCATTCCGTCATTGAGGACAAGCCATTCCTCTTTCAGATAATCCTCTTTCAGTGGCGTATCAGAATGATTGATATAAACCTTTCCCTTTTTGATCGTGACAGTCTCACCTGGAAGGCCGATGATTCGCTTGATGTAATTGACAGATTCATCGTCTGGATATTTGAAAATGACAATATCACCGCGCTCAGGCTCAGAGAATAGGTAGGAGAGACGAAAACCAAATAGTCGATCACCAGTCATGATCGTGTTCTCCATAGAGCCAGATGGCACCTTTGCATTTAACAGAATAAAGTTGTTAATCAAAAGTGCAGCGACAATAGCAATACCGATGCTGATCACATATTCTAAAACTGTTCTGGCTGGGGATTCATTTTCACCCTTCTTTTTCTTTTTGCTTCCAGAACCTTTAGAATCCTCTGTGTTTGGCAGATCCGTCAGGATTGTATTTTCCTGATCAGAAGAATCTTTTTGCTGCATAAAGTTACCTGTACCTTTCTGACACCTGCAAAATGGAAATTGCAGGCACAAATTTGCGCGAACGCTTTTATAAAAGTATAACACAGATGCCACCAAAAGTCTACGGGTATACCCGGCAAGTTATGAAAGTGCAACCCAATAGAACTGGTACGAATAATCTTAAGGGGTATTTCATTGTATATGTGCAAAAGTTGGATTGTAAAGTTTATGTTAAACGATAGAGTAGACTGGTATAGCTTACCTTTGGCAAGCGGCATCGAGCTGACACTTGCGAGGGCGACGCCGTATAGCGGAGCCGAAGGCGACCAAAGGCTTGATGCGCAGGGTTCAAGGGCGAAGCCTCGTATACTTCCGGGTTGCCATGTACACCTCCGGGAGGCATACATTTTCGGGTTGCCACATACATTTCCGGGTAGTCAATTCTACCGGGTATTCAATTCTACCGGGTGGTCCAAATCCCAAGTTGCTTTTGGGGTAGAAAAATGGTATGATAAAGGCATAAAATTTTTTAAACAAAAGAAGGAGGGGCTATGGCTTTTACACATCTACATGTGCATACAGAGTACAGTCTGCTTGACGGCTCATGTAAGATAAAAGAATTGATTGATCGAGCAAAAGAGCTTGGGATGGATTCTTTGGCAATTACAGATCACGGCGTCATGTACGGCGTGATTGATTTTTATAAAGCAGCAGTTGCTGCAGGCATTAAGCCGATTATCGGCTGTGAGGTTTATGTGGCTCCGGGATCAAGATTTGATCGTGAGCCGGGCGGATCTGGCGATGATCGCTATTATCATTTGGTGCTTCTTGCCGAAAATGATATCGGCTATCATAACCTGATGAAAATTGTCTCAAGAGGCTTCACAGAGGGCTACTATTATAAGCCGCGTGTAGATAAAGAGCTTCTTGAAACCTATCATGAGGGCATCATTGCGCTCAGTGCATGTCTGGCAGGAGAGGTTGCAAGAAATATTACAAGAGGTTTATATGAAGACGCAAAGAAAGCCGCTCTTTCCTATGAAAAGATTTTTGGAAAGGGCAATTTCTTTTTGGAGTTACAGGATCACGGAATCAGTGCGCAGGCAACAGTCAATCAGGCGCTTCTTCGCATGAGTGAGGAGACTGGAATTGAGCTTGTTGCGACAAATGATATCCACTATATCAATGCAGCCGATGCAGAGCCGCATGACGTGCTTTTGTGTATTCAGACTGGAAAGAAGGTTGGCGACGAGGATCGAATGCGTTACACTGGCGGTCAGTATTACTTAAAGTCAGAAGAGGAAATGCGCGATCTGTTTCGCTATGCGAGTCAGGCGATCGACAACACGGCCAAGATTGCAGAGAGGTGTAATGTTGAGATCGAGTTTGGAAAGACAAAGCTTCCAAAATTTTCGGTTCCAGATGGATTGACATCAGAAGAGTATCTTGAAAAGCTCTGTAGAGAAGGTCTTGTTCGTCGTTATGGCGAGAAGGCATCTGAGGTTGAGGAGCGTTTAAACTACGAGCTTGGTGTTATCAAGAAGATGGGCTATGTCGATTATTTCTTGATTGTATGGGACTTTATTCATTTTGCAAAGTCAAAAGATATCATGGTCGGCCCAGGACGAGGTTCGGCTGCCGGAAGTGTTGTCGCCTACAGCCTTGAGATTACCGATATTGAGCCGCTTCGCTATCAGCTTCTGTTTGAGCGATTTTTAAATCCAGAGCGTGTTTCCATGCCTGATATCGA
>CAUCWU010000163.1 GCA_958446555.1 uncultured Lachnospiraceae bacterium
CTGTTTTTTTGTGTGAACTGGGGGCACCACTTTTCGCAGAACAGACTAGGCGCCGGATGATACTTGTATTGTATCATTCGGCGCTTTTTTGTTTTTAATTTGCTAATAAAGGTGCCGAATATAAGAAAGGAGATAAGCCATATGGTAAGGATAAATGGAGAAGATAAGGCACTTGCAGGAATCAATCTCTTGGAATACTTAAAAGATGCTGGATACCAACTGGAAAAGATTGTGGTAGAACGAAATCTGGAAATCATTCCGCGAGATCAGTTAGAAAATGTGGTGATTCAGGAAAATGATTCCATTGAAGTACTGAGTTTTGTTGGTGGAGGCTGATATAATGACTGAAATGCAGAAAGAGATGCAGAAACTTATTTCAAAAGACGAATTGGATAAAGCTTTTGATGCAAGGTTTCCAAAAGAGATGCAGGTAAAGCTGCATAATGCAAAGGTTGCCATAGCAGGACTTGGCGGACTTGGCTCCAATATTGCAGTCATGCTTGCAAGAAGTGGGGTAGGTCAGCTTTTACTTGTAGATTATGATGTGGTAGATGTGACAAATCTAAATAGACAGATGTACTATATTCAGCATATTGGAAAACCAAAAGCTCAGGCACTGCCTGAAATATTATATCAGATTAATCCATATAGTAATTATCAGTCATGTTCTGTAAAAGTAACAGAGCGAAATGTACACGAGTTGTTTTCGCAATATCCAATTGTATGTGAAGCTTTTGACGCACCAGATCAGAAAGCAATGCTGGTAAGGGAAGTACTTACTCAGTGTCCCAATACTACAGTTGTATCGGGAAATGGAATGGCTGGATATGGAGATATCAATGAAATACAGACGAGCAGAAAAATGAGACACCTTTATGTGTGCGGAGATCAGCATACAGATGTAGGTGAGGGAATTGGTCTTATGGCTCCGAGAGTAGCAGCTTGCGCTGCACATGAAGCCAATAAAGTGATACAGCTTATTATGGAAGCATGAAATAAAAACTTAAAAATAAAAGTTTAATGAGGAGACAAACATGGAAGATAAACTGATATTAGGTGGAAAAGAATTCAAAAGTCGTTTTATTCTGGGATCAGGAAAATATAATTTGAATCTGATTAACGCAGCAGTAGAGCAGGGTGGTGCGGAAATCATAACACTTGCTCTTAGACGTGCAAATACCAAGGAAAGTGAAAATATTTTGGATTATATTCCAAAGGGTGTCACACTGCTTCCAAATACTTCTGGTGCACGAAATGCAGAGGAGGCAGTTCGTATTGCGAGACTGAGCCGTGCAATGGGCTGTGGTGATTTTGTAAAGATAGAGATAATGCGAGATGCCAAATATCTTTTCCCAGATAATCAGGAAACAATAAAAGCAACAGAAATTTTGGCAAAGGAAGGATTTGTAGTTCTGCCGTATATGAATCCTGATTTAAATGTTGCAAGAGATCTGCAAAACGCCGGAGCTGCTGCTGTAATGCCGCTGGCTGCTCCTATTGGAAGCAATAAAGGTCTGGCAACAAAAGCCATGATTCAGGTACTTATTGATGAGATCGATCTGCCAGTTATTGTGGATGCAGGAATTGGAAAACCATCTCAGGCTTGTGAAGCAATGGAAATGGGAGCAGCAGCAATTATGGCAAATACGGCAATTGCAACAGCAGGGAATATACCTAATATGGCAGAGGCTTTTAAGCTTGCAATTCAGGCTGGCAGAAAAGCATATCTTACTGGAATGGGAAGAGTTCTTGCAAGAGGTGGAAGCGCATCAGATCCGTTAACAGGATTTTTACGGTAGGAGGTTGTAGTCATGAATGAAGAAAATCAGGTATATTTTATTGACAGTGATCAACTGCCGCCTTCCGCATTGGAAAGAAAACATCGCTTGGAGCAGGATCCCTCTTTTCGTGCTGACCATATGAAATACATGGATGGAATGCAGGTAATCGAATCAGACATTAAAGATAAAGTGTTAAAAGCCATGGGAGAGTATGATTACAATTCCTACACTGCAGCTGATGTTGAGAGAGCACTTTCTCACGAGACATGTTCAATAGAAGACTTTAAAGCTTTTTTGTCACCTGCTGCAGCACCGTATCTGGAGCAGATGGCAAGAAAAGCAGAAGAGATAACAAAAAATCATTTTGGAAACACTGTTTATATTTTTACACCACTTTATATAGCCAATTATTGTCAGAATTACTGCATTTACTGTGGATTCAATTGTTATAACAATATTCGCAGAAAGAAATTAAATTTCCAAGAAATAGAGCATGAAATGCAGGTTATAGCCAAAACTGGAATGGAAGAGATACTGCTGCTTACAGGAGAAAGCCGGAAATATTCTGATGTGGAATATATTGGTGAGGCAGTAAAAATTGCTCGGAAATATTTCAAAAACATCGGAATTGAAATTTATCCGGTAAACGTAGATGAGTATAAGTATCTTCATGAATGCGGCGTAGATTATGTAACTGTTTTTCAGGAAACCTATAATGCAGATAAGTATGAGACACTGCATTTGCTCGGACATAAGCGTGTATGGCCGTATCGTTTTGATTCTCAGGAACGTGCATTGATGGGAGGCATGAGAGGCGCTGGATTTTCTGCCCTTCTGGGGCTTGATGATTTCAGGAAGGATGCACTGGCGACTGCGCTTCATGTTTATTATATAAATCGTAAATATCCGCATGCAGAGCTTTCTCTAAGCTGTCCAAGACTGCGTCCTATTGTAAATAATGATAAGATCAATCCCCGTGATGTAGGCGAAAAAGAACTCTGCCAGGTATTATGTGCATATCGTATGTTCCTTCCTTTTGTTGGAATTACAGTATCTAGTCGTGAAAGTGCTGATTTCAGAAATGGTATTGCAAAAATTTGTGCAACAAAAGTATCAGCAGGAGTATCAACAGGTATAGGTGATCATGAAGAAAAATATGAAGGAACAAAAGATGCAGATGTAGGAGACGAGCAGTTTGAAATTAACGATTCCCGCTCTTTTGAATCCATGTATCAGGACATGGAACAGGAAGGTCTGCAGCCTGTGTTGAATGATTACCTCTATGTGTAATAGCTACGAACATACTATTGTAATTACTAACCGTCATCTTGTGCAGGGGGATTTCCTGAAGCAGCTCGAAAAAGTAACAAAGCTGCATCCCCATGCATTGATTTTGAGAGAAAAAGATCTTACAGATGATGCTTATGAAAGTCTGGCAAAAAAAGTTTTTGATTTATGCAAGAGAGAAGATATAACTTTCTTTTTACATACTAAGATTGAAATTGCCCGAAAAATAGGATGTCAAAACATTCATCTGTCTATTCCTGTGCTAAAAGGATTATCAGAGACAGAAAAGAAAGCTTTAACAGAAGATTTTTGTGAAATCAGTATTTCCTGCCACAGCATGGAAGATGTAGAAATTGCAATGGCAGGAGGCGCTACACAGATTATTCTGGGAACTATTTTTGAGACAGAGTGTAAAAAAGGTGTTCTAGGCAAGGGTGTGGAGTTTGTCAGAGAAATATGTCAAAAGTGTCCACTTCCGGTATACGCTATAGGCGGAATGAATATGCAAAGGCTGCCTCTTGTCATAGACGCGGGAGCTGCAGGTTGCTGCATGATGTCTGGATTTATGCAAACAACGAAACCATTGCAATAAAGTGCTTTCATAACATGACATGTCAACTGCAGTAAAATATCACAAAAAATAGCTGCAGATTTTGTTACGGGTTACGCGTTTAACCTTTGAAAAAATAATGTTTCTGTTGTACCATGTAATTACAAGATTAGGAAAAGAGGGAATTAGCATGGAACAGGATAGGGTTCGAATTGTGGATGTTGCAGATGCGTTAGGTCTTAGCACAGCGACTGTTTCAAAAGTAATTTTTCGAACTTGGTTGGATTCTCCAAAAAATTTTCTCACTTTTTTCCAATTTTGGGTATTACTTTTTCTGTAAAATACTGTATACTGTTATACGCAGAGCGATGCCTTCTTTCATAATGTTTTTGTGGTGATTACATTATACTATAAAAAGGCATCGTTCTATTTTTTGAAACTTTTTGTCTTTTCAAAGTAAAATTAATAAAAAGGATGAGCGGCTTGCCGCAGTAGAAACTACTAATGAAAACAATTGTTGTAACAGATATTCATGGATGCTTAGAGGAACTTGAAAGTGTATGGGCACAGGCAGGATTTGACCCAGAGACAGACAAGCTGATCTGCCTTGGGGATTTGATGGATCGTGGTCCTTACAGTTTTGGTGTATTTGATCGCTTTCGCAGCTTGAAGCGCAAGATGGGAGAGCGCTGTATTATGATTTTGGGCAATCATGATGACATGATGATGAACTCATTTTATGATCCAGTGGTTTATGCCAGATGGATGCGAAATCAGGGACAGACGACACTCGACTCCTTTGAGGAGCATCACTGTGACCTGGAAAAACAGCTTCGCTGGTTTTATGAAATGTGTCCATATTATGAGAATGAGGATGCCATTTTTGTTCATGCCGGATTAGTGCATGAGAAGCCAGAAGAAAATTCCATGCATGATTTGATCTGGGATCGAGAGATGGCGCATGGTCGTCAGTATGATGGAAAGCTTGTAATTTTCGGACATACTGAGACAGAGGAAGTAACATACCGCAGCCCAGATGACACAAAGCTTCAAATGCTTCCAGGGGAAATTTACGAATTGCCAAAGCAAGGCTGCATAAACATGGATACTGGCTGTGTTTACGGTCAAAAGCTCAGTGCACTTGTTATTGAAAACGGTACAATTCGTGTTTATCAGGAAAGCCATGGTGAACACATACTCTAAATAAAAAGGGCACAAATTTTTAACGAATCTAACAAACAGCGAACACCTTGCTTTTTTATACTCTGATCATACAAAAAAGAGTACAGCAAATAAAACTGATAAGGAAGGAACTACACAGGAAGATGTAGATGCCGGAAATGCAAAGAAGCAGTGGAAGTTTGATGCTGCAATAGAATCTCTTGTCTCAATTGCATTTGATGCAGAGCGAGAAGGAACTGGTTCTCTTGCCGTAAATTCTGATAATGAGGGAATTGAGACGTATCTTCATTTGACTGTTAATGCGGGTGCTGGACAGGAAGGTGGAACACCATTTACGCAGGTGGGAGTCAGAGAATTGAGAAGACTTGGAATATTGACTATGGTAATTCCGACAGAGTGTGCAGTTGGGGCAGAAGTTGTACAGGGGATTTTAACTGGATTTATAAAGCTGTAAATCAGGCTGCTTTCAATTGACAAACAAAATTCCTATGCTATAATAGCAGTCAGGGAAAATGATAACAAAAGAGAATAGGGGATTTATTTATGAGGGCGAAGCTTGCGAGGGCGTCATTTGAGTATAGTGTGATCACATTTGCAACACTGCTTTTAGTAGTTGGCGTGTATTTTTTTAAGTTTCCAAATAATTTTTCATTTGGAGGAGTAACTGGTATTGCTGTTGTGCTTTCAGCAATGAGCAAAGCATCGGCAAGTTCCTACACATTTATTATTAATATGGCGCTTCTGGTATTTGGCTTTTTATTCTTAGGAAAAAGTTTTGGTGCCAAGACAGTCTATGTCAGTGTATTAACATCAGTAGGATTGTCAGCACTTGAAAAGTTGTTTCCTATGAGTGCACCACTTACGACTGAGCCTGTATTGGAACTGATTTTTGCAATCTTTCTTCCGGCGCTTAGCGCAGCCATTTTATTCAATATTGGTGCATCCGGCGGTGGTACCGATATCATTGCAATGATCTTAAAGAAATATACAAGCGTGCCGATTGGCACAGCACTTTTTTTAGTAGATTGTGTTATTGTTATATCATCTTGCTTTGTATTTGATATTCAGACAGGTCTGTTCTCACTGACAGGTCTTTTGGCAAAGTCACTTGTCATCGATAACGTAATTGAGAG
>CAUCWU010000164.1 GCA_958446555.1 uncultured Lachnospiraceae bacterium
ATAAGGGACTCATGCTTCCACCGACGATTTTTGTCGCGACTGACTATGCATGTATCCCATTTACAGAAGAAACTGACTGCGATGCTTATGTAATTCCGTCAAGACATGTAAGATCTGATTTTATCAAGAGAAAGATTCCAAAGGAAAAGTTAAAGGCACTTGGTATTCCGGTAAGTGCATCGTTTTCACAGAAGATTTCAAAAGAAGAGGCTAGAAGTAAGCTTGGTCTGGAAAAAGATACGTTTTATACACTTGTCTGCGCAGGTAGCATGGGATCTGGTGGTATCATAAAGACAATTGAGGTGTTGTACCGTTGGTGTAAAAAGCAAAATAAAAAGTGGTTGAAAAATAAAAGAAGAGAAGATGCTGGAAAGAAGCTAAGAGGCAATCAGCCGCAGCATCCGACAAAGCTGATTGTTGTCTGCGGAAAGAATAAGGTACTATATGATGCACTCCATAAAATTTTAGCAGAAAGCGACGAAGTAATTCTAACTGGTTTTACCGATCAAATGGCACTTTATATGAAAGCAAGCGACGTGTGCATCACAAAGCCGGGCGGTCTTTCTAGTACAGAGGCAGCAGTTGCTAATGTACCGTTTATCCATGCGATGGCGATTCCAGGCTGTGAGACGCAAAATCAAGCGTTTTTTGAGTCTTGCGGAATGAGCATTGGTGTGCCAAGAAAGAATGGACATTTGATTCGTGCAATAAAGAGAATTCAAAGTAAGCCGATGCAGGAGACAATGAAGCTAGCCCAAAAGAAATTTGTGCGTCCAGACAGTGCCGAGGCGATCTGCCGATTGACAGAGAGGATGGTGCAGAAGCGCACAAACAAGAAAAAATAAAACGAGAGATAAAGAAAGCCAAGGGGACGGGTGAATGCGGCACTTTAGTGCCACTTTACCTGTCCCCTTGGCTCATGGGGTCAGTTCACGATAAACGCCAGTTTATCCGTGCCTGACCCCAGTTTCGTTAGTGTCCTGCTGGTTTCTTATTTAACAGATCATGCTCCCAAGTTAAATCTGCATGGGCAAGTTTGACAAACAAAATGATCAGCGGAATCAGTGCAATCCAGATGGATTTTTCGTTCATAAAACGACAGAAGATTGTAAGTAGTCCGGAACCAATAATGAAACAGACAATCATGCTAAGATGCTCCAAGCCGCGCTTAAAGCCTTTCTTGTCGTGCTTACGAAGCAGTTTTGCAAAGCCAATTCCAACCTGACGAATGTGATTGCTACAGAAGGTTGTTGCCATTGGAATTCCCTCTGCCTGGCGGAAGGTATTGTACTGCATCGAAGCGATAAAGTTAACGATTACTTGAACAACCTGATCTGGAACGGTTTTTGGAATAAATCCAATGATAAAAAGGGTAATGGCTTCGAAACCAACTAGCCAAGTATCCCAGCGAAACAGTCCATAATGCTTAATTGGAGTTGGCAGAACCTCAGATGCAATTGTGCCAAAGAAATAAGCAAAGATCGGAAGAAAATAGTAGAGCGCATGGCGCCAGTTGCCATCGCCAAGTGCAATTCCCATCATTAAAAAGTTTGCTGTCTGTGCATTACAGAAAACACCACCGCGCATAACATAGGTATAAGCACCCATAATACCGGATGTAACCATTAAAAGATAAAATACGCTTACATGTTCGCAGGTTAGATAACCAGAGGCATCGTGCCTTTCCTTAAGAGTCATAAACCCCCATCTCCTTAAGTAAAATAGTATCAGATTGTCTAAAGACAACTATACGTTATTATAGAACAAAAATGAAAATAACACCATACACGAAAAAAACAAAAAGTAACAAAAAAATTCGTAGAACTTGTCGAAAACGCCACACCTAAAGTTCAAAATATTGAACTTCCTAAAATAAAACTTGAACTTTACCCTATGAAGTGCTATAGTGTCTTTGTGAAAAAATTGAACCAATCGCGGTTGAAAACGAATTCTGGTTAAAAACCAATTTTGATTTTTAAGAATTTTTGTAAGGAAGGAATGGATATGGCAACATTTGCAGAGCGATTGAAAAAGGCAATGGAGTTAAAAGGGCTGAAGCAGGCAGATGTCATTCGACTGTCGCAGTCTATAGGAGAGCCGGTAGGCATTCGGATCGGCAAGAGCCATATGAGCCAGTATGTGAGTGGAAAGACAGAGCCTAGAAGAGATATCTTGAAGGTGCTTGCTCAGACACTGGATGTAGATTTGATGTGGCTTGAGGGTGAAGATGTGCCGATAAAGCAAAGCAGTCAGGCAGAAAAAGAGGCTGTGAGAGATCAAAACGAAACGATACAGACTGATCACTTACAGAATCAAGACCCTCATAAGAAAAAATCATGGAGTATAGGAGAAGATGGCATGAGAACATTTAATAAATCATCAAAGCTAGATAATGTATTGTATGATGTAAGAGGACCGGTTGTCGAGGAAGCAAAGAGAATGGAAGAAGCCGGTATGCATGTTTTGAAGTTAAATATCGGAAATCCGGCTCCGTTTGGTTTCCGCACACCTGATGAAGTTATATTTGATATGAGTCAGCAGCTGACTGAGTGCGAAGGCTATTCTGATTCAAAGGGTTTGTTCTCAGCGAGAAAGGCCATCATGCAGTATGCACAGTTAAAGCATCTTCCAAATGTTTCTATCAACGATATCTATACTGGAAATGGTGTCAGCGAGTTAATCAATTTATCAATGCAGGCACTTCTCGACGAGGGCGATGAGATTTTGATTCCATCTCCAGACTATCCTTTGTGGACAGCAACGGCAACTTTAGCTGGAGGAAAGGTTGTTCACTATGTTTGTGATGAGCAGGCCGAGTGGTATCCAGATATGGACGATATCCGAAAGAAGATCACAGATCGCACAAAGGCAATCGTTATCATCAATCCAAACAACCCGACCGGCGCACTGTATCCGAAGGAAGTTTTGATGGAGATTGTAAAGATTGCAAGAGAGCATCAGTTAATCATTTTCTCAGATGAGATCTACGATCGTCTGGTTATGGATGGAGAGGAGCATATTTCAATTGCATCACTGGCACCAGATTTGTTCTGTGTCACCTTCAGTGGGCTTTCTAAGTCTCATATGATCGCCGGCTTCCGTATTGGCTGGATGATTTTAAGTGGAAAGAAGGAGATGGCAAAGGATTATATTGAGGGCTTAAATATGCTTTCCAATATGCGTCTTTGCTCCAACGTTCCGGCACAGTCAATTGTGCAGACAGCGCTTGGCGGTTATCAGAGTGTCAACAACTATATTATTCCAGGTGGTCGTATCTACGAGCAGAGGGAATTTATCTATAAAACGTTAAATGACATTCCGGGTATCAGTGTTGTCAAGCCAAAGGCAGCATTTTATGCCTTTCCAAAGATCGATGTAAAGAAATTTAACATCACAAACGATGAGAAATTTGCGCTTGATCTATTAAAGGAAAAGAAGGTGTTAATCGTTCATGGCGGTGGCTTCAACTGGAAGCAGCCAGATCATTTCCGCATTGTATATTTGCCGCGTATTGATGTACTAGAGGAAGCATTAAACAATCTGCGAGACTTCCTCGAAACCTACCAGCAGTAATTGTTGAAAAAATATCCGATGCTTGACGGGTATGGTTTCTTTGATATAATGATACTAGAGTTGCATCGCAACGGAGCAATTCGTGGGTATCAGTAGAAAAGTAGGAGGAAATTACAATGAAAGATCAGAATTGTGCATATTGTATGGAGGGCGAATTAGTAGCTGCATTTGGAATTAAGATTTGTGAGCTGGAGACCTCAAAGGTTTATCTATTCAAGGAGCAGAGCCATCCGGGCAGAGTCATTGTCGCACACAAAAAGCATGTCAGCGAGATTACAGAGTTGACACCACAAGAGCGCGCTGCGTACATGGAGGATATCGCAAAGGTTGCACAGGCAATGCACGAACTGTTCCATCCAGACAAGGTAAATTATGGTGCATACGGTGATACCGGACATCATCTGCACTTCCATCTGGTTCCAAAGTATAAGGATCAGTATGAGTGGGGCGGCGTATTTGCAATGAATCCAGGCGAGAAGAAGCTGACCGACGCTGAGTATGACGAGATGGTAAAGCGCTATCAGGAAAAGCTTGTCGGTGAGGCAAATTAATGGATGCATTTGAAATGCTGCAGGAGCTTCTGGCACAGGATCAGTTTGAGCTGATCCTGCCAGAGGCTTCCATACCAACCAAAGAGATAGAGGCGCTTCGACTGGTCTATCTGATGAATGATGCAGTGGAGAGTTTTCTTGTTTTTCATCAGGTTACAATGACTGGAAGCTATCAAAAAGACTATGAGGGTGAACTGGATGCATCTTTGCAGAAAAATAACGATGGCTATGTGCTATCGGTTTGGCAGGGAGAATGTGTGGTCACGCTCTTTTTTAAAAGTCTTGAACTCGAAGTTCATCTGTATGAATACAGTGGGATTGGCCATTTCTGGATGAAGGGCGACGAAGATTTGCGTGTGCTTGAGTATCAGATCGCCATTTTAAGAGACAAGTATCACTATTTGGGTGAGCAGTATTGCACGGAAAATGAAAGAAAACTGGCACAGCTTGCCGATTTTCCACCGTTAAATTCCTGCTTTTATCCGGCTGTGCCAGAAAAATATCGAGTTGGAAATGAGGATCCTCATAATGTGACCGTCCAGTCTATACAGGTGATGGAAGAATTTGCCACGCAAGCACATGACACCGAGCTAATTCAGCTTCTTCGTCTTTACAGTGGTTTTCAGACACCGGCAATTGCAAAGCAGATTGCAAGGCTTCTTCGAAAAAGAAAGCATGCAAAGACAACACAACTCATTTCAGAGTGTTTGCAAAAAGAGAATAAGCGCTATCCACGCAGAAGCTTTTCTAAAAAAGCAGAGAAAACGTTCAATCAATTGCTGAGAAAGGCAGAGGCAAAAAAGCTGGAATTAAAGAAAAAGGGCATTCGTGCAGAGGTTTACCGGGAAGAGCCGTTTACAATTGCACAGGATGACCTTGGTTTTCATGTGTATCTATTAACTTGGAACAATGGATGGCTCAAAGAGCGCGTGAGCGTCGAAGAGATTAAAACAGAATAAAATATTCGAAACAAGGAAAAGTCTAAAAAAATTACTTTTCCTTGTTTTTTTCATCAGCAAAAAAGGCATGCCACTCAGGAATTGGCTCTTTTTTGTTAATCGCATCCTCAACAGCAGCATAAAAGCGCACTTTTTCTCGGATATGGACAAGATCGTTTTTCAACTCCTTAATTTGGCTTAAGATATCCTGCTCATGGTCAAGCATCATCTGACTGATCTCATGGGCATGAGCGGTTAGATCCTCTTCATAGCGATAAAACTGGCGAATCTTTGCAATTGTAAGACCAGTGCGCTTAAAACACATAATGCCACCCAATCGGTCAATATGCTGTTGTGTGTAGACACGGGCACCAGACTCCGTGTGAATCACATCAGTCAATAGGCCAAGATCCTCATAATAGCGGAGAGTCGAGGCAGGCAACTTAAAAAGATCAGAAATCTGGCGGATCGTGTAGGTGGGCTGGGCCTCCGTATTTTTATTTATTGACATAGAAACCTCCAAATTATTTATGAATTAACCTCTTGACTTCAAGTTAACTTGAAGTGTTACAGTAAGTGTATCACAAGATTCCAAGAGAATCAATGCAAAAACGCGAAGACAAAAAGCGTTTGCATAGAAAGGGAGAGACTATGTATATTGCAGATAAGACAAGATATGACAACATGAAGTACAATCGCTGTGGAGCAAGTGGACTGATGCTTCCGGCAGTGTCACTTGGACTGTGGCACAATTTTGGAACCAACGGAAATTTTGATACGATGATGGCAATGTGCGAGACTGCATTTGATCACGGTATCACACACTTTGATCTGGCAAACAATTACGGACCGGTTCCGGGTGCA
>CAUCWU010000165.1 GCA_958446555.1 uncultured Lachnospiraceae bacterium
CCGGATTTTCCATGGAGATCGGCACCTGATGAGCACGGAAGGAACCTTCGATCTGCTTTCCGTCTACTACCTTCGGTCCAGTCCATCCCTTTGGTGTACGAAGAACGATCATTGGCCACTTATGTCTGGTAGTATCATTGTTCTCACGGGCATTCTTCTGAATAGCCTTGATCTCATCCATCGCCTGATCCAGTGCATCTGCCATCTTTCTATGCATCTCCATCGGATCGCTACCCTCTACGAAATATGGCTTCCAACCACATCCGTCAAAGAAATGCTCTACTTCCTCGTGGGTATTACGTGCAAAGATAGTTGGGTTGCTGATCTTATATCCATTCAGATGAAGGATCGGAAGAACTGCACCATCATTGATTGGATTTAAGAATTTGTTACACTGCCAAGAGGTAGCCAACGGACCAGTCTCAGCCTCGCCATCACCGACGATACATGCAGCAATCAGATCTGGATTATCAAATACAGCACCAAATGCATGTGCAAGTGAATAACCAAGCTCACCACCTTCGTTAATAGAACCAGGAGTCTCTGGTGCTACGTGGCTGGAGATTCCACCTGGGAAAGAGAACTGCTTACACAGTTTCTTCAATCCGTCCATATCCTCACCAATATTTGGATAGATCTCGCTGTAGGTACCTTCCAGATAGGTGTTTGCTACGAAGAAGTTTCCACCATGTCCCGGACCAGAAATCAAAATCATATCCTGATCATACTTCTTAATGACACGATTTAAATGAACATAAACAAAGTTCTGTCCAGGAACAGTTCCCCAGTGTCCTACGATCTTTTTCTTTACATGCTCCATTGTCAGCGGCTCACGTAACAGTGGGTTGTCCAACAGATACAGCTGAGCCGCGCCCAGATAGTTTGCAGCACGCCAGTATGCATTCATCTTCTCGAGATATTCATCGCTTACAGGCTGATTGTTTGCAATAGTTGTCTCTACCATGCGGTATTTCCTCCTACTCTATAAGTTCAAATACGCTTTGCGTAATTGTTCCATATTGCGGATTACTAATTTCGCTAAAAATAATGTAGAATCCGTTTCTATTCAGATGGGCAAACGAACCCATCTGCCACTATACTACACAAAGAATTTGCCCCATACAAGTTCCCATTCCTGCTATTTCTACAAAAAGTTACCTAATCCGACAGTTAAGGCATTACTATCATTTATACTCTTTTTCCTCAGTAAAGCCACGGCCTCTAACTTCAGTCACACGGCTAATGATAAGAAAAGCGCTGCTGTCAATGCTGTGAACAAGTTTTCTGACGCGTCCCACCTCACGGCTGGATACTACACTTAAGACAAGCTCTGTGTCTTCTCTCATATAGCCAGTCTGACCGTTCAAGATCGTAACACCACGATCAATTTCCTGCAAAATTTCCTTGCGAATTTTCTCGTGCTCATGGCTGATGACTTTAATTTCGACCTTTTCAGTTCCAATCAACAAGCACTTATCTAATACAACTGTATAGATTAGAATTAACAGCACTCCATATAGAACCTCTTCTCCTGTACAGGAAAATGCCTGCAAAATTAAGATCACAAAATCAAACAGATACATGGTTACTGAAACTGGTAGATGAAACAGTTTGTTTAACACCAACGGTGGAATATCCATTCCTCCAGTCGATGCGCCGGTACGAATTACAATACCAATCGCAACACCAATACATAGACCGCCAAATACGGTGCACAAAACTGGATCAGTTGTAATTACAGTTCCTTTTGACAGACGCTGAATCATTTCGAGGGCCACTGGATAGACAAATGTTGAAAGAATCGTTGTTGCAGCAAACTTACGACCTAATATTAATAATCCCAAAATGAACATTGTAGCATTAAAGCAGAGAACGAACGCTGAAATGGGAATGCCAAAAAGATGTTGTACAAATAGTGCAATTCCGGTTGTTCCACCAGTAATGAGTCCTCCTGGGAGAATAAAGAATGCGACACCGCAGGCATAAATGATATTTCCGATAATTACAATTGCAATGTCACGCAGAAAAGGTAGAATTTTTTTGAGGCTAGGATCCGTTTTTAACATAGACGTATAATGCTCCTTTCTTTTTTAGGCAAACTCACAGCTACATTTATTAACTGTAGTGTTACAACAATGCTAAGGCAGTGTTGAGGACAAAACAGATAACAAAAAAGCTGCCAGGAAAAATAGAATTATTTTCCCTAACAGCTGTGGATCGAGGCTATCTGCCTAATACGAAGAAAGTATAACAAAAATGATTTGAAATGGCAAGTATAAAATTTACTTCAATTCATCTTACATAATTTAAATAGTTATCTCAAACTGTTTCAAGTTATCTCAAAGCTCATCTAGCGTTCCAAACTGATAGCCCATCTCTTCCCACTTTGTCAATAATTCATCAAGAATTTCTCCATTTGTTTTTGAAGTATTATGAAGAAGTACAATCGCACCTGGGTGGATTCGTGGAATCAGTTTTGAGAAGGCTTCTTCATGGGTTGGTTGGCTGTCCGTATTCCAATCTACATAGGCAAGGCTCCAGAAGAAGGTGTGATAACCAAGCTCCTGCGCCATTTTTAAGTTTTGTATGTTATATTTTCCTTGAGGCGGTCGATAATACATTGCCATTTCTTGCCCAGTTGTCTGTTGATATAATGATCTCACATCATCGAGTTCTTTTTGGAAGGATTCCTTAGTTGAGATAGAGGACATATCTGGATGATGATAGGTATGATTTCCAACTGTGTGCCCTTCTTGTACCATTCGATTTACTAAATCTGGAGCGGACTCCAAAAAGTGGCCAACAACAAAGAAGGTTGCCTTTGCATTGTGCTTTTTTAATGCATCCAAAATCGCCGGTGTATTTCCATTTTCATATCCGCAGTCAAATGTCAAATAAATTGTATTTTCTTCACTGCTTCCTATGTAATAAGCATTGTATTTGGCAAGTTCCTCAGCCGGCACATTTCCAGTTGGCTGTGTGCCAGATTCTCCAAAGCCAAGTCCCCAGTTTTCTGTACTTGTACTGGACGTTGAATTGGAAGCTACTTTTGACGTAGTCGTATTGGATGCTATATTAGATGTTGGAAAAAGAATCGCCGTCTTTTGCCAATATCCAACGCCTCGCCCCATCAAAAACATTGCACAAAAAAATGTAACTGTTGTAATGCCTTTTCTTAGCTTGTTTTTCTTTTTGACTCCTATCTTGGCTCCTGTTTTGTTCACGCTGCTCTCCTGCAATTTCCATTCATTTTGATTACTATCACTTTATTCGCAGCACCTTACTTTTATCCATTTTCCTACAGAAAACTTCATTGACATTGCTTTTTCTTACTCTTATAATGGAATGCATAGCAATATGCCAGATGTTTTTTTGATTCGCAAACATTGTAACGTAACACAACTATGCATTCATAGACATCAATATCAAACTAGCATGTGCAGGAAAATCAAAAATTCTAGTACTATGCAGAAAAGAGGAAAACGATGGCTTTATTTACAGAGAACTATCAAGCTGAGATGATGCAAATCCTTCAGGATATGGCACATATTCGTATCAGCGGTACAAAGGAAGAGGCAGACTGTGCAGTTTACTTACAGGATTGCTGCAAAAAGATGGGACTTGATGCTAGCTTAGAGGCATTCCCAGTTGAAATGTGTGATATTCACGAGGCTGTTTTAACAGCAGATCATAAGGATATTCCTTGCAAGGGATATCGTTGTGCAGGTAGTGGTACAATTGAAGCACCATTTTATTATATGCCAAACATGGATGCTTGTTCTCTTTCCCAGTGCAAGGGAAAAATCGTGATGATTGACCGCGGTGTTGCTTATTGGAGCTATCGTGATTTAATTGAAAATGGTGCAGTCGGCATCATTACATATGACGGCAATGCCAATTATGCAGATGATGATATCGATCTTCGCGAACTTAGAAGCTTTGTCCGTGAAGGCTGCGATGGCAAAAAGATTCCTTGCGTTAACATCAATGCAAAATCAGCAATCCGTCTTGTCAACCAGAATACCCAGAATGCAAAAATTGTATTAAATCAAGATGAGTGGATGGGAGAATCCCACAATGTAATTTTAGATCTTCCAGGCGAGACCGATGAAATGATCGTTTTGAGTGCACACTATGATTCCACCCCACTGTCACAGGGCGTTTACGATAATATGTCCGGAAGTGTTGGTCTTCTTGCGATCGCTGATTATTTCAGACAGCATCCGCATCGCTATGGACTTCGTTTCGTATGGTGCGGCAGTGAGGAAAGAGGTCTTCTTGGTTCTAAGGCATATGTTGCAGCTCATGAGGAAGACTTAAAGAAGACTGTTTTAAATATCAATCTGGATATGATTGGCTGCATTATGGGTAAGTTTATTGCTTGTTGTACATCAGAGGAGAAGCTGGTTCACTATATTGAGTATATGGCTTCTGAGATGGGATTTGGTATGGAAGCTCATCAGGGTGTCTACTCTAGTGATTCCACTCCTTTTGCAGACAAGGGTGTTCCGTCTCTTTCCTTCGCTCGTCTTGCACCTGGCAATACTGCCACAATTCACAATCGTTATGATACAATGGATGTCATGAAGGCAGAGCATATGGCAAAAGATGTTGCATTTATCACAGCATTCACTGAGCACATGGCTTGTGCAAAGCGCTGCCCAGTTTCTAAGGAGATTCCTGACAATATGAAGGAAAAACTGGATATTTACCTGAACAGAAAGCGCGACAATACTGCTCACTAAATAAAATCCTATATTAAAACATGGAATAAAATAAATAATACAGAGGGCTGTTTTGGTGTTTGTATGTATGCGCATCAAAACAGCCTTTTATTTTTTATAAGAGCTCAATATGTCCTGCCAGTGCATCCTCTAATTCCTTACTTGAAATACCGATATAGCGCTGCGTAATAGCCGCAGAGCTGTGCTGTAAAAGCTGCTGTACAAGAATGATATTATAATTATTGTTTACATAAATTTCCGTTGCAAAAAACTTACGAAAACTGTGAGTGCCAATATTGGGATATCCAAGTTCAGATGTCACTTTTGCAAGATATTTTTGTATAGTACGTTCAGTAATCGGGAAAATAGTCAGATCTGTTTTTATGTCGTGATCAATACAATATACTCTCAGATACTGGTAAATCGGCTGTGGGACTGTAAATATACGCTTTTTCTGTGTTTTTTCTTCTGTAATGTCAAGGCGATATCGTCCTCCATCCAACACAATATCCTGCAGTCTAAGCTTTAAAATATCTCCTATTCTAAGTCCAAGGTTTGCTTCTAGGACAAGCGCTGTCGCAATCCTATCATTTGCCCTAAAAGTATTACCTCCTTTTCTCATCGCTCCAATCAAATTTTCATATTGCTCCTTGGTTAGAGCAAGTGATTTCTTATTTGCCATTCTGTAATACATCTCCTATTTTCTAATGAAATTCTTACCTTGTTTAAAGTACTTTTTTATATAAAAGTTCGTATAACAATAAAACATAGTTCGTTTATTTACTAACATGGCTATTATATCTTATTTTTCAGCTAAAATCAAGCCAATTCCACACAAAAAGTACGTATAATATTCATTATACGTACTTTATTTAGATATAAATGTAAACGTGTACTTTACAAAGTAAACATTATGTATTACAATAGAAATATAGAATAAAAGTAGGAGGCTTATCATGGCTGGAATTAAATCATTTCGTATCTCTGATGAGACAAAGGAACGCTTAGAATTACTATCAGCTTCAATCGGCGGCAATAAGGATCGTGTATTTAATACACTAATGGATACCTATTCGCTTGAACAGGAAAAGGCGACAGTGGCTGTATCTGATCAAGAAAAAAATGTGGAAACATTCGAGCAGTATGCAAATACACTTGTTCGTCTTTATTTAGAAGCCTTA
>CAUCWU010000166.1 GCA_958446555.1 uncultured Lachnospiraceae bacterium
GAGAAACCGCCGTAGGAAAGTGTGATTACAGTCTCTCCTGCATGAAGAAGCATTCCGATATCACTACTTGACCATCCTTCCGTGATAGTTGCAAAGTTTCCATCGCTGTATGCTGCTACGATGTAAACCTCACTGCTATAGACAACGTCTCCCTCTGTCTTTGTAGCTCCTGTATAAAATGCCTCAATACCTGTCAATGTCACAGCTGCTGTTGTTGGCTGTGTCTCTGGCTCAGTCGGCTGCGTCTCTGGTGTGCTTGGCTGTGCAGCTGGCTCAGATGGTGTAACAGTTCCATTTGAAGAATCGTTATTTGATCCACTGTTTGAGGTATCTGCGGATGCTGCATTGTCTGTTGCAGGCGCATCCTGTGAAACTGCTGATGTCTCTACTACCTGTTCTGTCGCTGTACTTTCTGCTGCCTGAGATGCCATTGCCATTACCTGCTCTGGTGAAAGTACCTGCAGTATTTCCTGGCTAGTCTCTGCTGCCGCTTCGGTGTTTGATGTTGTATTTGAATTTACATTTACTGTTTTTGCTGATGATAGTACAAAGTTTTCTGCACTGCTCTCACTGACGGCAACGCCAAGCTGCTTTGCATTTTCCTCTGTCAATGCAATATCGGTATTGATCCAGGTCTCACCAAGTGAATAGGAAACTGCCAAACAATCTGCTGAAAGATACCCCTTCATCGGCTCATCATATACACAGTATGCCCAACCTGACTCTAACAGGCTAACCTCAAATGCATCATACTCATATGCTACATCCAAAATATCAGCTGATGTTGTTGGGCGAAGACGAATATTCATATTCGGAACGGTTACTCTCGCATAGAGCGTACCATTTTCCTGCATATAATCTGCTGCCTCTTCTCCGGTTAAAAGATACTCACTCTTAACCCAGCCCTCCATATCATCAATTCCGATTTTTGTCCAATCACCATTCTCTGCTAACACAGAAACAAGTGACTCTGCCTGAATCGTATTTACCACTTCTGAGCTCTCATCTGCCTGTGCACGCACATTCAGATAATTGCCTACGGTATTTGGATTGACCAGTGCCTGATCTGTAAAATAACTTGCAAGCGGACTCTTTGCAGATGCTGCACTCGAAGAACTCGAAGTTTTCGAGCTTTTTGTATTCTGCTCATCCGACTCTGTCTGGTCTTTTGTTTCTTTTTTCGCTGTCAGCTCATTCTCCCACAGCATGCCAAGCTGATTGCGGTCAGCGCTGACAAGTTCTGCATCTACCTCTGTTGAAGGCTCCTGCCCATTTGTCATCTCTTCCTGTGTCTCATCAAGCTCACGCGCAGCGAGAACATCATTATTCTTTGTTTGGAGTGCACCTGTTGATGAAAAAATAAGTCCGGCTGCAACTGCACCTGTTAACAGCGTCGCTGCCGCTCCATTCACAAGAATTTTTACTCTAGCTTTCATTGAACCTCTCCCAATTTTGACCTCACATTCCAAAAAGTCTTGCAGATCGTTGCAATCCATTCTGCTGAATGTGAAAAATATCACAATTATGTAACATCTGTCTTAACTTTATTAAACTTGTTACAAATTTATTACAGACGCATTGTAACATTTTTAATAAATCTTGTCAACTGCTTTCTGGGAAGGGGGGATCGCGCGATTCGCGCGAACTACTTAGTTTCTTCTCTGTCTTGCTGCCTCAAACATTAAAACGGTTGCCGCCATCGCTGCATTTAATGACTCCACCTTTCCGGCCATTGGAATCAGAATCTTTCTGTCGGCAAGAGAAGAGATTTTCTCCGAAAGGCCATTTGCCTCGTTTCCAATCATAAAGGCACTGGCCTCTTTGTAATCTGCTCCCTCGTAGCTGATCGTTGCGCCAAGATGGGCAGCATAGGTCTTTACACCCTCCTTTTTCAGGCGCGCAATATCGCCCTCAAAATCCTCTGAAATGACAAATGGCACACGGTAAAGTGAACCCATTGTGCTTCGAATCGTCTTTGGATTATAGATATCGACGCAATCACTGCTCATTAAAATTCCAGTCACACCTGCTGCCTCTGCCGCACGCATGATCGTTCCCAAATTTCCAGGGTCCTGCAGATGCTCTAAGATTAAGATAAAAGATGGTGCCTTCTTTCCAAGCAGATCCTCAAATGCATATGGCTGCTGCTTTACAACTGCCAAAATCCCCTGCGGTGTCTTTGTGTCGGAAAGTGTCTCAAAAATGGAATCGCTTACGACATCATATTTCTTGCCTTTTAAAAGTGCTGCACCCTCCTTGCTCTTACTGAAGGATTCAGATGCCACGATCATTTTTACACGATCCACTGGTGCCTCCTCGAACATCTTTCTTCCCTCAATGACAAATGCCTGCTCGCGCTTTCTCTCCCTGGATTTTCTCTGTAAATTCAAAATATATTTTTGCTGCTGATTCATGAATACTCCTCGCTTTTTTCTTTTTTAACTGTATTTTCCTACAAAAATAGCCCACAGTCAAGACCGTGGGCCACTTTCGTTCTTTTTCTTTTATACTGATACTTATGATACTTACGAATTGCTCCGTTACTTCGTAACTCTCGCAATTCTAAAAACATTCGGATTCGCTGATTCTCCTTGAAAATCGCTGCATCCTCATGTTTTAACGGGTCTCAAGGTCACAATCTCTCGTGCAAGCACGATCTTTTGTGACTTTTCGACCCTAGTGTATCAGTTATCTAGACAACATCTTGCTTACTTCGTACTCATATGGAGAGATGGTCTTCTTCATTGCAAGTGCCTCGTTGATATCGTAATCAACAAACTTACCATCACGGAATGCAACAACACGGTTGCTTGCACCCTCACACAGAAGATCTACTGCACGAGCACCCATCATGGAAGCATAGTAACGATCCAGACAGGTCGGGCTTCCACCACGCTGCATATGTCCAAGAATAGTTGCTCTGGTCTCAATACCAGTTGCAGCCTCGATTCTCTTTGCCATGCTTGCGGAATGACCAACACCCTCTGCGTTAATAATCAGATGATGCTTCTTGCCCTTCTTACGATTCTCAATGATCTGGTTGATCAGTGCCTGCTCGTCGCCGTCATAGTACTCTGGCAGAAGAATGTTCTCTGCACCGTTTGCAACACCACACCATAAAGCGATGTAACCTGCGCTTCTTCCCATAACCTCGATGATACTGCAACGCTCATGGGAGGTAGAGGTATCTCTTACCTTATCAATTGCCTCCATTGCGGTGTTGATTGCTGTATCAAATCCGATGGTATAATCGGTACAGGCAATATCCTGATCGATGGTTCCTGGAAGACCAATGGTATTAATTCCAAGATTTGCCAACTTGCATGCACCATTGAAGGAACCGTCACCACCGATTACAACGATGCCGTCAATTCCGTGCTTCTTACAAATTTCTGCTCCCAGCTTCTGACCTTCCTCAGTACGGAACTCTGCACATCTTGCTGTGTAAAGGATAGTACCACCTCTCTGGATGATATCGGATACGCTACGGGAATCCATATCAATGATCTCTTCCTTCAGCAGACCAGCATAACCTCTCATGATACCCTTTACATTTAGGCCCTTTGCAATACCAGTACGAACAACTGCACGGATCGCAGCGTTCATGCCCGGAGCATCGCCTCCACTTGTTAATACACCAATTGTCTTTACTTTATTTGCCATGACGTTTCCTCCTTGCTGTCTTGACATGTGTCTTATCATCTTCGTTTGCATTTTGTGTTTTTCGTGCTATCTGGTAAAAGTCTGTTAAAAATTTACCAATACCTATTCTAATTGATTTTCGCGAGTTTTTCAATACAAACTTAGAGCTTTTCTCTGATTTTTTTCAATGTTTTTATCTTTTCTTTGCCAAACACTCGGTCAAGCTGATCAATTAACTCAGGACAAATACCAACATTTCGACTTGGTGGCAGCTTCTGGTACTGTCTGGTACTCGACAGATAGACGACGACTGTATCCTTGCCATCCCATGGAGCCAGTAAGGAAAGCATTTGCTTCTCTTTTGCCTGATAGCTTTCCAGATCTGGAAACTGAATCCACAGTTCACCTGGAATCTCAGAGAATGCGACAATCTTTTCACAGATCAGCTTGCCCTGCACCTCGTCGCCAAGTGATACTCGACCCTTGACAAAGATTTTCTGATCTGGACTCAAAATGGCGCGGTATTTCTCATAATCCTTTGGAAAGACAATAATCTCAAGCGTTCCTCTCAAATCCTCCAATGTCAAAAAGGCCATCATCTGACTGGTCTTTGTCGACTTGACTGTCTTTGCTGCAATCATACCGGCAACTGTGACAACTGCCTGATCGCGCACTTTTGCCTTGCCTGTCTCCTCATCCTGAATGAAATCACTGCTGACTGCTGTGATATTTTTCTCGATTAAGCTTCGATCGGCCTCAAGCGGATGACCACTAATATAGATGCCAAGCACTTCCTTTTCCATTGCAAGTAAAGCGCCCGGCTCATATTCTGACACCTTCGGAAATGAAATCTTAAAATCATCCTTCTGTGGACCTTCCAAAAAGTCCATCAAACTGTACTGACCAGCCATCGAGTGCTTCTGATCTCTTGCAAGTTCGTCCATAATGGATGAGTAGACTTCCATCTTCTGCCTGCGATTTCCCTCAAGACAATCCATCGCACCCGATTTAATCAGATTTTCCACAGCTCTTTTATTCAGCTCACCACCATACATGCGCTCCAGAAAATCCTGAAGACTTGTATACAGTCCATTTTCCTCGCGCTCTTTCACCATCGACAAAATGACAGTTCGGCCAATACTCTTAATTGCCGACAATGCATAGCAGATTTTTCCATCGCGAACAGAAAAATCCCACTCTCCTGCATTGACATCTGGCGGCACAATCTCAATTCCCATCTTTCGGCACACCTGAATGTAATCAGAAACCTTTCCTGAATTTTCAATTACAGATGTCATAAGTGCTGCCATATACTCAACCGGATAATAATATTTTAAATAAGCTGTCTGATAGGCCACAACTGCATAGGCTGCCGCATGAGACTTATTGAACGCATATCTGGCAAAATCAATCATCTCGTCATAGATATGGTTGGCTGTCTTCTCGTCGATTCCACGCGAAATACAGCCTGGAACACCCTCTTCTTCATTTCCATAGACGAAATTTTGGCGCTCCTTCTCCATCACAGCTGCCTTCTTTTTGGCCATCGCACGGCGAACCAAATCACTTCGTCCAAGCGTATAACCTGCTAGGTCTCGAACAATCTGCATAACCTGCTCCTGATAAACGATACAGCCATAGGTTGGTTCTAGGATTGGCTTTAGCTGTGGACACTCATAGGTAATTTTCTCTGGATTATTTTTTCCCTCCAAATAGCGCGGAATGAAGTCCATCGGACCGGGACGATATAGGGAAATTCCGGCGATGATATCTTCTAGGCTTGTCGGCTTTAGTTCCTTCATGAAGTTTTTCATTCCGGCACTCTCAAGCTGGAAAACACCCTCGCAGTGACCAGTTCCAATTGATGCAAGCACTTCTGGATCATTCATATCAATATGACCCATATCCAGTGTGATGCCTCTGCTTCTCTTTACATTGTGCACTGCATTCTGAATAACCGTCAAGGTTCGAAGGCCCAAAAAGTCCATTTTCAAAAGGCCCAATTCTTCTAGCGCTGTCATCGTATACTGAGTGACCACGGCACCGTCGCTTCCTCTTGACAGCGGCACATACTCATCAACTGCCTTCTGGCTGATAACGACACCGGCTGCATGCATTGACGTATGGCGCGGAAGTCCTTCTAGTCTCTTAGACAGATCAATCAGCTTTTTGACCTGCTCATCACTCTCATAAAGGGAGCGAAGCTCAGGATTCACACTTAATGCCCGGTCAATTGTCATATTTAACTCA